>JAQGPC010000242.1 GCA_028293285.1 Pedosphaera sp. | reverse complement strand
TGAAGGTTGGCACGTTGCGAGGAATTCTGGGGGATGTTGCCCTTCACCATCGATTAACAATTGAGGAATTGCGGCGTGAGCTTGACCTCTAACGCAACTCCTTTGTTATTTGTGCTCTGAATGAATTCTGAAAATCCAACGCTCAGCCTCGTCATTCCTTGTTACAACGAGGAAGGCAATTTGCGGCATTTGATTGCGGCGATTCGGGAAGCGATAGATCCGCTCAATGTCACTTATGAAATCGTCATCACGGATGATTGCAGCAGGGACAACTCCTGGAATATTTTAAAGGAATTTGCGGCCAAGGATTCGCGCATTCGTGTCCAACGCTTTGAGCGCAACTGTGGGGAGTCGGCGGCGAGTTTTGCAGGGTTGAAAGCTGCGCGGGGTCAATACCTGGTCACGCTCGATGCGGATTTGCAAAATGATCCGCGAGATTTGCCGAAGTTTTTGGAGGCGTTGAAGAGTTATGATTGCGTTTGTGGCACGCGGGTGGAGTCGCGTGGGGAAGGAGACAATATCATTCGCATTATTTCTTCACGCATTGCCAACGTGGTGCGCAACAAACTTTCCGGTGAGAAGATCAGCGATGCGGGTTGCACGTACCGCGCCTTCAAGCGGGAGTGCATCAGCAACCTGAAATTTTTCAAGGGGATGCATCGTTTCCTGCCGACGCTGTTTAAGATCGAGGGACATACCGTCACGGAAATTGCGGTGAGCAACAATCCGCGGTTCGCGGGCAAGAGCAATTACGGCGTGTGGAACCGACTGTTTGCTTCGTTCTATGATTTGCTGGCGGTACGTTGGATGAAAAAACGGATGTTCCGTTACAACGTTGCAGAACGGGTCAACTAGACCGTTAATGACCGTGTCCGAAAACGCTATCGAGGATGACTTCCTTGGTTTTCCAGAGCAGCGCCATCGTCATGGCTAAAGGCAGCAACACCAAAAAGATCATCAGCCATAAGGTTCCCGCCCCGGCGAAAGCCAAAAACTCAGCTCGCGCCGGCAGTAGGAAAGGGAAGCGAATCGCAACAAAGAGCACGCCGCCCACGGCGAGGATGGCCAGCACGAGATAACGGTTGAGAGTGGTGAAGTGTTTGGTTTCGTGGCGAAGACCTTCATCGGGCAGCATGGCTGTGAGCCGGTAGAGGACCAAATTCAAATTGCCCAGGAAGAGTAATCCTGATACTGCCAACACGCCGATCATGGCAGTGAAGAAGGGGTTGTTCGGAACCTGACTCCACCAATAAAGAAAAGGGCTGAGCCCGACGTTTACCATGGCGAGCAACTTGGCGCGGTCGAGGGCGCTACGCCAAATCCGTTCTTGTTTCTGGAAGTATCCCAATTGCCAAAGCCCGAACAGCAGCCAGGCGGTGACGATGACGGGCGGGAAAACGTTAAACGTTCTTAGCGTCTCAGTCTTGGCTGTTTCCACGCAGACAATCAATGCGACGGGAAGTCCCCAGAACAAGGCTGAAAGCCCGCGCACGAGCCTTCCCAGCGAGCGCAACAACTCGGCATTTGGATTCGGGTCAGGCATTCTGGGTGGCAGATTTTTCGGCCGTGTGGCCGTAGAGTGCCTAAAAATTCAGATATGTGTACTCCTTCAAGCCGCGTTCATAATCGTCCAGCAAGCGCATTCCTTCCGAAGGTTTCATACGGTCGGATTTGATCGCTTCATCAATCTGGACTTTCATCAAGCGCTTGAGTTCGTTCTCATCATACTGCACGGAAGCGAGCGCCTGGCCGATGGTAGTGCCTTCAATGATTTCTTCCACGTAGTAACCGGTGGCTTCATCGGGATCGAGGAAAACGTGGACTTCATTTACGCGACCAAACAAGTTATGGAGGTCGCCCATGATGTCCTGATAAGCGCCCATCAGAAAGAAACCGAGATAATAAGGCTCAACCTGGCCATTGCCGTTGGCATTGAGTTTGTGCAACGGCAGAGTATCGCGGACGTCGCGCAGATCGATGAACTTGTTGATCTGTCCGTCGGAATCGCAGGTGATGTCCACCAATGTGGCTTCGCGGGTGGGGCGTTCATTGAGCCGATTAATCGGCATGATGGGGAACAACTGGCCCAGCGCCCAATGGTCGAGCAAAGATTGGAAGACGGAAAAATTGCACAGGTATTGATCGCCAAGGCTGTCTTCAAGCTTGAGAATTTCCTCGGGGATGTAGGCTTGTCCGCGAAAACTTTGCACGACCTCCAGACCAATGTCCCAATAGAGGTTTTCAATTTTCGCCTTGTCCGGCAATTCCATCATGCCGAGCGTGAACATTTGGTGGGCATCATCCTTGCGTTCCAGCGCGTCGTGATAGGCTTCCAATTTGTTCAGCTTGCCGATGTTTTTGCGGATATCGAGCAGTTCCTTCACGAGCGGGTGCTCGTTTTCGCTGTAATGAATTCCATTTCCGGCACGGATTTTTTCAATGGAGCCAAAGACTTCCACGATGAGCACGCTATGGTGGGCAACGATGGCCCGCCCGCTCTCACTGATGATATTAGGATGCGGCACCTTCTCGGCATTACATACGTCTGCGATGTAATAGACGATATCGTTGGTATATTCCTGGAGCGTGTAATTTGTGGAGCTGTCGAAAGCCGAACGGCTGCCGTCATAATCGACGCCCAAACCGCCGCCGACGTCCAGGTAATCGATGGCGAAGCCCATCTTATAAAGCTTGGCGTAGAAGCGGGAAGCCTCCTGGACGGCTTTCTTGACGGTGAGAATATCCGGCACCTGCGAGCCGATGTGGAAATGAAGCAGCTTGAAACAGTGGCCGAGGTTTTCGGCCTTGAGCATCTCAGTTGCAGCGAGCAGTTCAGAAGTGCTGAGGCCGAACTTGGCATTTTCACCGCCGCTTTCGGCCCACTTGCCAGCGCCCTTGCTTAGCAACCGTGCGCGAATGCCAATAAGTGGTTCAACACCCAACTGTTTGGAGATGGTGATGATGTGGCGAAGTTCCTCCAGCTTTTCCACCACCATGATTACCTTGCGGCCCAGCTTTTGGCCAAGGATGGCCATTTTGATAAAACCGGCATCCTTGTAACCATTGCAAATGATCAATGAACCTTGTTTGCTCTGCAAAGCGAGCCCGGCGAAGAGTTCCGGTTTGCTGCCGACTTCCAAGCCAAAATCAAAAGGTTTGCCGGCATCGAGGATTTCCTCCACCACTTCACGAAGTTGATTGACCTTGATGGGGAAAACACCGCGATAGGTGCCTTGATAATTGAACTCTGCAATGGAGTTGCGGAAGGCAGTGTTAATGGACTCCACGCGATGCCGGAGGATGTCTTGAAAACGAATCAACAGCGGGAACTTGAGGCCGCGCCCTTTGGCCTCCTCGATCACGTCGGTGATGTCCACGCCGGTGCCAGCTTCCTGCAGAGGCGTGGCGACTACGTGGCCGGCTTCGTTGATGTCGAAATACTTCGCACCCCAGCGTTGGATGTTGTACATGCCACGGGCGAGCTGGATATCCCAGGGCTGTTGGTCATCTGTCGAGTTACTCATTTTAATACTAAACGAGCGCACTATAGGATGCTGTTCGTAGAATTCAATAGAACGATTGAAAAATCTTGCATGTAAAAAATGGGGGATTATACGAAGGCGGCTCGCAACGGGGCGGGTTAAGGATGGTTCAGGTGTTTCGTGGTGCGTCGGCAGTCCCATGCAAAGTGCCACTGGTTTCGCTTTTACTTTTGAGGGAGTCTTTGCTTCCCTGAAGGCATGGCAAAAGCATCACTCTCCACGCTGGTCGAATATTGTGACCGGATGCTCCGTACCGGCGAGGTTAAGGATTACGATGGCGCGGTAAACGGACTTCAGGTGGAGAACAGTGGCAAAGTGACCCGGATTGCCGCTACCGTTGATGCCAGCCTCGCCACCATCAAACTGGCCATTGCGGCCAAGGCAGATTTGCTGATCGTGCATCATGGACTTTTTTGGTCGCCCACACACCCATGGACGGGGAAGCGTCGCGAGATGCTCCGCTTGTTGATTGAGAATGATCTGGCAGTTTACAGTTCGCACTTGCCGTTGGATATGCATCCGCGTCTCGGAAACAATGTGCAGCTTTGCACGGCTCTCGGTTTGAAAGGACTGAAACCGTTCTTTTTTGAGAAAGGTCAATCGTTGGGCTTTCAAGCGACCGCGAAGATTTCTCGTGATGAATTAGCACAACGCTTGCAAAAAGCGGTGGGCGGCAAAGTGACGATTCTGCCAGGCGGACCAACGGTTTGCCGGAAAATCGGCGTGGTTACGGGTGGTGCGGGCAGTCATTTGAAGCTGGCCGCAAGTGAGGGAGTAGATACGTTCATCACGGGTGAAGGGCCGCATTGGACTTATGCATTGGCGGAGGAATCGGGCATCAATGTCCTGTATGGCGGACATTATGCCACGGAAATTTTTGGGGTGAAGGCGCTGGCGGCGGAACTTTCCAAAAAGTTCAAACTTCCCTGGGTGTTTCTCGATCACCCTACGGGCTTGTAGCAATGGCAGCGGGAAACTATTTTCACACCAATGGTAAAGTCGAAGATCATCACGGTCATACCCGTTTATAACGGCGATAAATTTATTTTGCAGACGCTGGAATCGGTGGCGGCGCAAACGCTAAAGCCGGATCGGGTGATTGTGATTGATAATTGTTCCACGGATAACACTGAAAAGGTGGTCAAGGAATTCACCGCTATTAAATGCGAGTGGCAACGCAATCCAACCAACCTGGGGTTGTTCGGTAATTGCAATCGCGCCCTCGAGTTTTGTGAAGCGACGGATTACCTCCACATCTTGCATGCGGATGATCTGATCGTGCCGGAATATTATGCCACGATGCTGAAGCAGCTAGAGGATTGCGATGGCTACGGCATGGGTTATTGCCTGGATGAACGGATTGATGAGAACAATCGCAAGCTCAGTGTTTCGGGCAAGACGGATGGCAGTGTGGAAGTACAAGCGGTGGATGGTTATTTGCAGCAAAAGGCGGAGATAGGCAACCAAGCCTTCAGCGGAACGCTTTTGAAGAGTCATTATCAAAAGGCCCCATGCCAGTTTCGCATGGACATGCCGATTTTGGCAGACATGGTTTATTGGCCTGATTGGGGGCGTCATTGCAAAAAAATTGTGAAAGTAAACCTGCCACTCTCCAAGTATCGCTGGCATGGGGACAATACAACCACCTCTTACGTGCCGGGCATTCAAACGCTTGTATTGGATGAATGGCTGGTGATGCAGATGGTGGAAGGTTTTCGCGCGCAAAAAGCCGGATTCGTGCGCCGGTTTAAATTAAAAGGTCTTTTCGCCGTGCGCTCTGGCATCAAAGCCAAGCGATTCCGCGAACAAAAGAAAATGGACTACTCGCGGGAAATTGTTGCCGCCGTAAAAAAGATTACCGGCCCACTGCCCTGGCTATTGGGGCAGGTGGTGGTCGAGCTTCGTGATTTGCTCGTGTACCGGATTTTAGGCCGGCCTAAACATCCGAAGAACGTTTATAGTTGAGCGACTTTGCTTTTCGGCTTCTCAGCTTGAACGGGAACGGATTCCGGTTTTGATTTTGAAATGGCCAGAAAGCCCACGAGGAGAATTCCAATAACAACTGCCGCCAGACTCACGTAGAAAACGCCAAAAGGTGGCAAATAACGGAACACGATATCGTGATGACCCGGTTGGAGGTAAACGCCGCGCATGATGAAATTGCAGCGGAGCATGGTTTCCGGCTTGCCATCCACCCAGACCTTCCAATCGGGATCAAACTTGTCATTCAAGAGCAGCACTGAAGGAACCTTGACCTCAGCGGTCAGTTCCACGCGCTTCGGTTCATAGTTGTCCTTAATTTGAACCGTACCGGCATCCTGATTTGTATTAGCCGCATTCGGTGTGGGAATGGAGTTGGTTACAAGAACCGTTTTATGAGGATCAAAAGTCGGACTGGTCAATACACTCAATGTGTTGGTGTCACTGGTGTTGACCTGCCAATTGGAAAATAACTGAGTTCGGGGAAGAGCACCCGCGAATTCAATGATGCCAAAAGGTCCGTTGGGATCTATTTTGGCTAAAATGGGGCCGCCCTGTTTGTTTTGATACAGGCTGAAAGCCGTGTGCAGTCGAAAACTTTTTCGAACCGGATCAATTTGTTGATTCATTGAATCAACAAGGGCAGCCATCGCCACAAAATAACGGGTATTGGTCAACTCCCACAGCCGGGTTTGCACTTGTGATTGTAACATGGCTTCGCGGTAAGCGGCCGTATCCTCAGCCATGCGGGGCATTTGGATGAGGTCAAGCGATTGGATGTTATAATAAAGAAAATTGTGCTGAGTCCAATTGTACGAATAAATGCTCTTGAGGATGCTTTGTTGTTCTTCGATTTGACGTGGAAGGCCAGGAGGGAACAGTCCTGTGATTCGTTGCTGATAGGGTTTCTGCCGTAACATTTCCAAGACCGGATCCATGGCGTATTTCTCTGCGGCATTCCAATGAATGACCCAAGGCACGTTGGCGCGGGACAGGTCAACCACCAAAACGAGACCCAAAATAATTGTTGCCCATCGAGCGTTGGCTCCGGAAAATTTGCCGCTGAAAATCAGCCACAGCGAACCGATGGCGAGGATAAAGAAAAGAATAAACCAGCCGACGGATTGAATGCTAAAGCTGGCCAGCGATGGAGTTAATTCAGCAGGGATGCCAACACTTTGCATGTAGGTCTGCAGCTTGAAGGTAGAAGCGGCATAACCCCACCACGCCAGCACCATAACACCTAAAGCGACCAGGCAACCAACCAGCCATCTTTTATCAAAAGAGGGAAGCTTGGATTTGAAAATCGAAGACACCGTATTTTGCATGTAGGTCTTGAACAAGCCATGAAGTCCGTAGCCAAAAATGATGATCAATCCCCAATTGAATACATGGATAAATTTTGCCGGATTGCGAATGGTGGAAGCATAGGGAATCGAGTAAAATATGCGGTAGAATGGAGCGAAACGTCCAAAGGCCAGCAAAAGCGCGATAAAGGCGGCAATGGTCCAAAACCAGATGGTTCGCCGTTGCGGTAGAGTGAAGGGTGAACCGCTTTTGCGGAATGATTGAAAAAGCGCCCACAGGGCAATCACCACCACGCTCACACCGGCATAAATACCACCACCAGAGAAGCGCCAAACGCCCGGGTTTGATGCTGCTGCCGCCAATTGTTGAGCCGCTTGCGCGCGCGCTTGTTCGTTTGGGCCGGATTTGGCTTGTTCCTCTAAATAGTCCACCATGGGATTTTTGCCAACGGTGCCCCAATAAGTTCCACCGTCCGGAGTATCCATGCGGTAACCGAAAATCCCGGGAACCACAATTTGCAGCACTTCGGCCTTGGGCAAACTCCACTGCGTGGCTTCGTTCCACTTTCGTTGCTTGGTCGATTCATCCTGTTGGGTTCCGACAATCCCTTTGATTTGCGTGTTGATCAACACGGTGAGCGTTTGGGTGGCGATAAACGCAGCAAAAAGTGCCACGATGGCGGCGCGAACCACTCCCTGCGTTAAC
>JAQGPC010000240.1 GCA_028293285.1 Pedosphaera sp. | reverse complement strand
CAACCTGCTTTAGATTGTTTAGGCGCTGTATGCGTTTAGCCTTCTCCTTCGACCTTGCCAAGACCGGTAAAAACATCCCTGCGAGAATGGCGGTAATGACAATGCCAACCAGCAACCCGATCAAAGTGAACCCCCTTTCGGCAAAGTAGAACGTCTTGGCCGTAAGAAAAGTGCTCACTTCAATAATTTGCACGGACGAAGGTTTCCGTTTGCTAGCTTAAGAATCCCATTGTGCTCACCAGAGATTTCTTTAACCTGATTACTGTTCATGAAATTTCCTGCACGCTATTTCTTGTCACTGGTTTCGATACTCCTATCGTTGACCAGTTCCCTGGCCGGAGACTGGCCCCAATGGCGCGGGCCGGATCGCACAGGAAAAATTCCATCGAACAATCCCGTGCCAAACTCCCTCGCGTCAGAACCAAATGTAGTATGGCGATTGGACATTGGAGGTGGGTTCTCTTCACCTGTGGTTGCGAATAATAAGCTGGTCTATTTGGATGCTCACGAACAGAAGGAAGTTGCCCATCTGGTTGACGCTAAAACCGGCAAAGAGCTTTGGTCTGTTCCTTTTGCTGACTTGTTCCAGGATGAATGGGGGCCGGGGCCGCGCAGTACGCCCATTATTGATGATGACCATATTTATGTCCAATCATGCAACGGCGAATTCCGTTGCCTGAACCTTGCTGATGGCAAAGTCATTTGGGGAACCAGCTTCGAAAAAGCTTTCGGCGTAAAGTTCCTCGGCAGCAAGGCCAATGAAGGCACGGCAAGTCGTCGCGGTAACAATGGGGCAGGGGTAATCGATGCCGAGCGTCTATTCCTGCCCGTCGGCAGCACGCAGGGAGCAAGCATAGTCTGCTTCGACAAACGGAATGGCAAAGTGCTTTGGAAATCCCAGAACGACGAAGCTGCCTATTCTTCGCTAATGGTCGCCACTCTCGCTGGCATCAAACAGGTGGTTTATCTCTCAGCCGATGCGCTGATGGGCCTCGATGTTTCAAATGGAAAACTTCTCTGGCGCATCCCATTGCAGACCGATGCCAAACGTCACGCCTGCACACCGGTGATTTTCGGCGACACTGTTACTGTCAACTCGCAAACCATCGGGCTTCGCTGCTTTAAAATCGAGAAGAATGGTGACGGTCAAAAGCTCCGCGAATCATGGGCGAACAAAGATCTCAAGATCAACCTCTCAACACCGGTTCTCGTCGATCACTATTTCTACAGTCAGGGGAAGGGGAAGGACTTCGTTTGCGTCGATGCCTCGACCGGCAAGGAAATGTGGCGGCAAGACGGTTTCGGCGACAAGTATTCTGCGACGATTGCTCTCGGCAAAAACCTTCTCGTGCAAACCGACAAAGGCGAACTCATTCTCGTCGCAGCAGACCCAGCCAAATACACCGAAATCAGCCGCGTTCAAGTTTGTGGGAAAACGTGGAGTCATCCCGCTTACACCGATGGCAAACTCTACGTTCGCGAAGGACTCGACCGCGCATGGAAGCTGACCTGCTTCGATCTTATGTCCGGCGCGAAGCCCTGATTATTTCCAGCAGGGAACCGCCAGGTCCGTCATCAGTAACAAGCCCGGTTGCGCATTCAAGATACGTCCCGCCGTATTTACCAGGGCAGCCACCGTGGCATGATCCCCAGCCACACCGCCATTGACCACCACATCGAGCGGCGGTTCACCTTCGATCTGGATCGCATCATGCGGATTCTTCGCATCCAGATACATCTTCAAGTCCAGCGTCAACGCCACCTTGCCATTCACCTTCGCTTCCGCGCGTTGATGCAAGCCGCAGCACTGGCCGGTTTTCACTTCCAGGAATTGCGTCTTGATATCGTGATCCGCCACCATCGCATCGCCAGCTTCCGTCAGGTCCGTAAATTTCCAACCCATGCAATGCGCGATCAACGCCAGCGATTCCTTCAAACCCGCATGACCGGCTTTGCCTTCCTTGAACAACCGGCGAAACTCTTCCGGCGGCAATCCGCTTCCAATCTTCCGTTGCAATGGCTCGCGTCGAGTCGAAGCATTCACGACCCGCTGCACATGGATCGCCCGTACGTCACGGCTCACACCCGTCATGCAAACCGGCAGGACATCCATCACAAAGCCCGGATTCACACCCGTGCCAATAATGCGCGACCCGCCTTCCTTGCAGATTTTGTCCAGCTTGGACGCAAGTTCTGCGTTCAACAATTGCGGGAATAGCAGTTCCTCACACGACGAAACCACGCTGATGCCCGCGCGCGCCATCGGTTCGAGTTGATCGTAAGCCGCCTTGAACTTGGAAACCGTCGTATGCAACGCCACGTCCGGTTTCGTGGGCAATTCATCCAATGAGCGATAGACCTTGCGCCCCTTGAGCTTGTCATTCTTCGTCAACTCACCCAGGTCCTTGCCGATCTTGTTTGGATCGATATCCACCGCACCGACGATTTCCACCCACGACTTCGCCGCCGCCAATTTCAACGATTCAATGCCGATCGGTCCCAGTCCATACTGCGCAATTTTAATCTTTTCGCTCATGTCGGGCGGAATATTTACGGGAACGCTGGCAGCCAATCAAGCAGATAGAAGAATCAAATTATCCGGCCAAATTTGTCGCCCTTAATTTTTTTAACGCGTCTTAACGTTCATTAACGTCAGTTAACGTGTGTTAACGTTAGATAGTACCATACACGTATTAATTTGAGCGTTCTCGTCCTCCGACTCGTCGTCGTCCTCGGTTTCCTAGGAGCGCCGACAGCCTGTCGGCTCGTTCCTTTCCATTCTTAATCTTACTCATAATCTTAATCCTAATCTCTTGAGTTTTTGAAGTTCTCGTCGTGACTTCTGTGCTTATGGTGTTGATTCGTAGTCCGACCTCAGCCTTCTGTCGTCCGACTTCCATTCTTGCTGGCCCTCGACCCTGGGCTCTCGACTCATATGAATTTTTATCTCTCCTTAACGCTACTTAAGTCTCGTTAACTCTCCTTTTCACTCGATACACGGGTATACGTATTAATTTCCGTCCTCAGACCTCCGTCATCCGTCCTCTTCTGCCTCGAACTCGTATCTACTCGTACCAGGTCGTACCAGGTCGTACCAGGTCGTACCCACTCCAACTTGCTTCGTAGCAGCCGACGCCTGTCCCGCGATTGCGGCGATCAGGAGGCTCTAACAATGTCTTCTCGTATTGGCTTATCACTCGTCACTAGCCACTTTTCACTTCAGTTTGTCAAAGAACCACGGCACCCGACATTAAGCCGACCGTGTGGGCAATTTTTGCTTTGTTGTATAACAAAAGTTATAGTGCGTGTCAAATGTTTTCAGTGGAGGTGGGAGACATCCAGTTAATCAGCCAAACGCATGGCACAAGCCAGTCGAAAACTCAATAACCAGCGTGGTTAACCTTTGGCCATCGCAATACCCTACCGCAAATGTCAGATCGCACCGATTTATTCGTCTGTGCTTCAAGTGCTTGCCAACGATTTTAGGAGTCTATAGAGTCGGGTGCGAAAGGGTTTAAAAATCTCATGCGCTGGATTGCATGCCCGGAGAAGTACCTTGCCACTCATACGCATGAGAAGTGTTTTTGGGCTAAATCGCGCGTGCGGGAACCGGCTGCATATTACACTGCACGCTGCGATTTCATATTTAAACTGCCTAACGCCGTTCATTACTAAAAAGAGCGAAGTATGAAAGAAAAGAAGGGGCCGAAATCCATTGCTACCATCAACTTCAAAGGCGGCGTCGGAAAGACAACTTGCACATGGTGTCTGGGGGATTTGCTTTCAACTTTCGGCAAGTCTAATGTGCTCCTATTCGACTTGGACGCTCAGATGTCCTTAACTCAGGCAATCACTCTGAACGAAGATGGGTCGTTGGTTCAGCAATTCCAAACGTGGGCGGATAAGTCTTTCAAAAAGAAGAAAACAATTTTCCATGCAATTGAGGAGTACACCGGTGCTGGTAATTTTAATTTTGGAGTCAATTACGAGTTCATCTATCAAATTAGTGATCGGTATCATTTCATTCCTTCGGTGGAAGATCTTTATTGGCTCGCTTTAGATGTGATCCCGAGAGACAAGATGCAAACTTTTATGCGTTCGTTATTGGCTAAAATTACTTGGTCAACAAATGTTCAGAATTACGATTACGCTCTCTTTGACTGTCCTCCATCGTTCACATTACTATCTTACTCGGTGCTCTCAGTCTGCGACATGATTCTCATTCCAATTAATCCAGACTTCTATGCCGCTAAAGGCGTCCCACTGATCTTGAATATGCTTCAAATGCAGATCGAACCTCTCCCGGTGCCAAAGATCGGAGTATTCATGAATAAAGCAAAACCTTATGGTGGGGGTATGACAAAAGAATCGCGATTTTATTGGGATTCGGTGAAGGATGTATGTCAGAAGTTTTCCAAAAAGTCGGGTATAAAAATTCAGTGTTTCGAAAGTCCCATTTACGATAGAGTAAAAATCAAGCGCGCAGTGACGACTGGCGGTGTTCCGCCCGAGTTCGTCAGCGATTTCAAGTCGCTATGGAATAATATAGAAAGATTTATAAATGAGTAATGAATTTCCGCAACCAAGCGAAGAAATAAAGCGGCTTACAAGTGAAATTGAGTCCTTACGAGCTGAGATGCAGGTATCGTTCAGAAAATTATCCCAAATGGAAAAGCGTTTGCGGGCTGTCTTTCCGAACCTTCCAAAAAAACCTAAGGCAACTCCCGGCCAACCGCGCCAACTATCCTCCAAGTCTGGGGAGCAGTTAAAAGAAGATTTCCAGCGCATCCTACAGGCGGTTGAGGAATCTGGACCACAGGGATTTGACTCAACAATTTCAACATTACCCAATGAGGACGTCCTTGCACTGGCGGTCGAGCTTGGCGTTGGCCAACCGAAACAAACCAGCCTGAGCAAAGCGGTAGAAGGGATTCGGAAACGCATTCAGGAGCGGAGGATGTTAGGACATACCAGACACGATTAATGTCCGCACGACGTCATCCATAAAAAATCCACTATGAAAAATTTTGATTCCAGAACTTACAGTATAAACGATTTTCGCGAATGGGATAGCCGCAAAGAATTGGAACTACAGCCCAAGTTCCAACGCAGAAGTGTCTGGAGCGATAAAGCTCGATCCTATTTGATGGATTCCATTGTCCGAGGTAAGCCCATTCCTAAAATCTTTATCCGACAAGACATTGATCCAAAGACCAAGAAGACTGTGCGTGACGTCGTAGATGGTCAGCAGAGGCTTCGTACGATTCTTGGTTTCTTGCAAGATGGCTTTAAAATGGCCAAAGCTCATTCGGCTGAATATGGCGGGAAGTTTTACAGCGAATTCCCAGATGATGTTCAAACTGCTATCCTGAAGTATGAACTTTCCGTAGACCTGCTGCTCGACGCTCCTGATAAAGAAGTTTTAGACATTTTTGCTCGCCTAAACTCTTATGCAGTAAAACTGAATCCACAAGAATTGCGTAATGCGACATATTTCGGAGAATTTAAAACACTCACCTATTTCTTGGCGCTTGAATATGTGTCGTTTTGGACAACAAACAAGATATTTACGGATGCTAAAATTCTCAGAATGGATGAGGCAGAATTAGCGTCTGATTTACTTGTCGCACTACTGGATGGAATAAAAAGCCGGAAATCAATTGACTCCTATTACAAAAAACATGATGACGAGTTAAAAGAGAAAGTTAAGTTGAGTCAACATTTCCGGAAAACGATGGACACGATAGGAGCATTGAGCAATGGGGCTTTGCCAAACACCCCTTTCACATCGCCGGTTTTGTTCTACTCGCTTTTCTGTGCCATACATCACCATTTGCACGGTCTGCCTAAGATGCAGCTTGCTCGAAGGCCATTCAAAGAATCACAGTATCCGAAGGTTTGGAGTGCTCTTGAATCCGTGGAAGCAATAATAAAGAATCAGGAGCCAGGGGGCGCTGAGGCAGCATTTGTGGATTCCCTAAAGCGCCATACCACTGATGAACCTGTGCGACAAGTGCGCACGGAGTTTCTAATAAAGCTAATTGCTAAGAGACTTTGATTCTGGGCTATTATGGCAAATAGGACCCCAGGCAAACTGCTTTCCGATACGGTAAACGAGTTTGAAGGTTCAATTCAACTTACTGCCCGCGCGAGTGTTTGGCAGAACCATTTGCAGTATTATCATGCGGCCCGATTTAAAAGGGAGCACTTCACGCAAATTGTTGGACTTGCATTTATGAAGTCATTCCTCACTTGGGAGGCTTTCTTAGAAGAGGCGTTCATTCTCTATTTGCTCGGTAAAAAGTCACCAAACGGCTACGCACCAGCGCGCCATGCAATCCCCATGAATCGCCAACATGCCGTGGAGTTGCTCGCCTCTGATGCGCGGCACACGGATTGGACTGCGGCCACAAGGGTTGTCAGCCGAGCAAACCGTTTTTTCAAAGGGGGTCACCCTTTTGTAAACGTGATTCGGCCGCAGTCTAACTTGCTTGACAATTTAAAGACTATTCGAAATGCCCTTTCACATGAATCAGAAGAGGCCACGGACAAGTTTGAATCGTTGGTTCGAAACGAATTGACATTCCTTCCTCTTAGAATGGTCCCAGGGACATTTTTGATGATGCTGAAGCCACAGCATACGCCACCGAAAACCTACCTGCAATTCTACACGGAGACCTTTCGTTCCATGGCGGAGGCGATCATTCCATCATAAGCGTTGTATGCATATAACTATCTAGTTTATATAATTTCATTTTGCCTCCAAGGTTGGAGTCACCTCAACGAAGGCCAAACCATGAATCCTACGAGCAGCGAATTTGGACACAATTTTGCAGAAATTTTTTCAGAGGAAAGCAGGAAAGAGCGTTTCTATGAAGTGCCATTATTCCGCGCTCTTATACGGGCGCTCTCTAGTGCATCAAAAACTATTCAAGTGGAAGAATTGCACGGTCAACGCTCACAAGTGTTGTTCTCAGCTCGCCCGCCGTGGACGCGCAGAGTAGGGCGATGTGAGTTGGCCGATGTCTGTATAATTTGGTTTCGTATTGGTCGCCTTCCTGAAGTGCGAATTACCTTTATGCAAGCAAAGCGCTCTATGCGCCCACACGAGCTTTGCAATTCCCCAATTTCTCCACCTGACCAAGCCTTTGATGGTGACAGCACACAATTTCACTTGCTAACTACTCGCCCGAAAATTGTTGGGCGGTTCGAAAACTTTGATCCTCCTGCCCATGTACTGAGCAGCGCGCTGTTGCCGTCGGTCGGCTCATACTGTGTTTTCCACCGTAATGGTGCGGGTTTAGCACAATTCTTTTATGCTTCTGCGGATGTGGTGACCGCTGATGCCCCGCCGAAGCCGGGACAAATAAAGATTAAGACTCAATTCCTTGGTCCGATTGACAGCAGTAGGGCATGCGTAGAGCAAAAGTGGGCGTGCTGTCCGATGATCTTTGGTTCTGCGGTTTATTCGGGTCGAATCGGAACACCTATTCAGTCAGACCCCATAACACTTGGCTGGGTGAAGTCTTTCATTGAGCGCGCTGCTGCAAACACATTGGCTGATAATGGGCAGGTTAGTCGCTCCTTTCTTGGAGGATTTGAAGGGATTGCCAACAATGATCGCGCGGAAGCCCCGGCAAAAACAATTCTGCTTATCCAAGGGCCAACTGAGCAAACGGACTAACAGGTAGACGCGATTGCAGTAATCCTGTCTAAATCTCCTCCTTTGCCAAGCCTCCCGCTTTACGGTAAAAATTTCCCCATCAGTCAAACTCAACTTGGACATGAACCATCGTTTCACACAAAATAGGGCGGGCAGGGGAATGGTCCTGCCCCCTTTGTGTAATTACCCACTTCCCACCAAGGGGAAAAATAATCCCGGTAAATGACCATCTCTCCTTGGATATTATTGCTGCTGTCAGTGCCGGTTATACTTTTGGGTGAATTCCTCGTCCGCCGCATTAAAACGCTTTCCTATTTCAATATTCCTGTTCCCGTCGTCGGCGGATTGGTCGTGGCGCTAATCGTTTTGCTGATTAATATTTTCGGCCATGACCAGGTCCAGTTTTTAACCTCGGTGAAAGAACGTTGGTGGACTTGGCTCGTGACTCCGGAAATCGAATGGTTCAATGGTCCCTCCAAGGAAGTGCAATTGCCTTTCTTGGTCGGCTTCTTTACCTGCATTGGCCTCAATGCCAGTTGCAAACTCGTGCAGCGTGGCGGTATGCACGTAATCATTCTACTGGTCCTCGCGACCATACTTGCAGTCTTGCAAAATATTCTCGGTATACTCATGGCGAAAGCGATGCACCTTTCGCCATTGATGGGCATCGTTTGCGGCGGCTTGACTCTTACTGGCGGCCCCGGTACCGCCTTGGGATTCGCGCCAACGCTTGTCGAGGCTGGCCTGGCGGACGCGGCCGTCCTTGGCATTGCTGCCGCGACCTTTGGAATCTTCGTCTCCAGCTTATTGGGTGGCCCGGTTGGCAGTCGCTTGATTCGTTCCCGGAACCTTAAACCGCACGCAGATCAATCAGCCGTCATCGAACCAACTCCCTCAAAGCGCGCCAGTCTGGTTGGAGATGCCGTGGCTCTTGCGAGCTTTGGTAAAAAATTCCTTGTCCATCTCCTCATACTTTTGTTGTGCATAAAACTGGGCGCATGGCTGAGCTTTTTCATGGTCAAAGCGCACCTGAAATTCCCCATTTACATGGGCGCGATGATCGTCGGCGTGATTCTCCGCAACGTGCTCGATGCCTCCGGCAGCCGTTGGCTTGACTCCAAAATTATCAGCCTCATGGATTCAGTTTTGCTGGCGGTTTTCATTTCCATGGCCATGATGAGCCTCAACTTGTCCCGGCTTGCCGGTGCGGCATTACCCATGACCGTGATCCTGCTGGCTCAAGTCGTGCTAATGATTCTCTTTGCCCGATACATAACCTTCCCGCTGATGGGCCGGGATTACGATGCCGCCGTCATGACCTCGGGCCACATCGGCTTCGGTTTGGGCATTACCCCCAATGCGGTAGCCAACATGAAATCTCTCGTTGAATCTTTCGGCCCCTCCCAACGTGCTTTTCTAGTAGTGCCCATCGTAGGCGCATTCCTGATAGATTTCACCAACGCGCTCAATATCAATACCTTTATCAATTGGCTCGGCCCCGCCATTCCGTTCACGAAACATTTATAACAACAAAACGCACCTCCCAATGGAGCGCGCCGTTCACGGCGCTTCAATACCAACCCATCGGCGAATGGAAGAATACTGCGAGCCTGACTACACAATTAACACCAGATGCCATCTCTCGAAACCATCGTCAAAAGTCCACGGCCCGCCCGCTCCTTCGCCCCTTCTCCGCATGCGGAGGGAGCAAACCGGAATGAGGGTTCAATCACTCGCTCCGTATCAGCTATGCATTCTAATAACATTCCCTAACGAACCTTGATTCATGAAATTGCCAACTCTTAAAATCGTTGCCGCATGTTTGCTTGCTCTGTCGCTCACTTCCCTTGCCAAGGAACTCAAGACCACCGAACCCGCACAAGCGGCCCATGGCAAACATGGCATCGTCGCCAGCGTTCACCCAACGGCGACCGAAGCCGGCATCAACGCTCTCAAGCGTGGTGGCAACGCCATTGATGCCGCCGTCGCCGTGGCCCTCACATTAGGCGTGGTGGATGGCGATAACTCCGGCATCGGTGGTGGCTGCTTCATGCTCATCCATCGCGCTAATGGTTCAGTTGTCGCCATTGACGGCCGCGAAATGGCTCCCGCAGCCGCCACCCGTGACATGTTTATCCGCGATGGCAAAGGCGACACCGAACTCAGCCAAGTCGGCGCGCTCGCCAGCGGCGTTCCCGGCGCTTTGGCCGCTTACGATTACGCCGTAAAAAACTACGGCAAAAAGAAATTAAAAGACCTGCTGTTACCCGCCGCGAAAATCGCGCAAGACGGTTTCAAGCTCAACGCCTCCTATGCCGGTCGTTTGAAAGGTTCCGCCCGCGATATGAAACGATTTCAATCCAGCCGCGCCGTCTTCTTCAAATCCGACGGCCAACCCTTGGGTGAAGGCGATACTCTCAAACAACCCGACCTGGCCGCCACCTACCGCCACATCGCAGAGCAGGGGAGCGATTGGTTTTATCATGGCCCTTTCGGCATCGCAGTCGAAACCTGGATGAAAAAAAACGGCGGCATCATGACCGCGAAGGATCTCGATAATTATCATATCTGCCTGCGCGAACCGATCACTACCTCCTATCGCGATTACCAAACCATCACCTTTCCACCGCCCAGTTCCGGCGGCGTCCACGTGACCGAAATGTTAAACATCCTCGAGCATTTCAATTTAAAATCCCTCGACGAGCCTACCCGTCTCCACGTTATCGCCGAAACCATGAAACTCGCCTTCGCGGATCGCGCCTACTGGCTTGGCGATCCTGATTTCGTCAAAGTCCCGCATGGCTTGGTCGATAAAAAATATGCCGCCGAACTCGCCGCCAAAATCAATTTGGATCACACCATCGAAGTCACCTCCCATGGCATGCCCGCCGATTGGCAAACCAATGTTTTCAAAAAACACACCACCCACTTCTCCGTGGCCGACGCCGAAGGCAATTGGGTTGCTTGCACCGCCACTGTAAATACCAGCTTTGGCTCCAAGGTCGTCATCCCCGGCACCGGCGTGGTTATGAACAACGAGATGGACGATTTCTCCACACAACCCGGCGTCGCCAATTTCTTCAAACTGGTCGGCGCCGAAGCCAACGCTGTCGCCCCCGGCAAACGCCCTCTCTCCAGCATGAGCCCAACCATCATTCTCAAAGATGGCAAACCCATCCTTGCCCTCGGTGCTGCTGGCGGCCCAACCATCATTTCCCAAGTCCTGCTCTCCCTTGTCAACATTCTCGATCTTGGAATGCCTCCTGAAATGGCCATCGCCCAGCCGCGCATTCACCATCAATGGTCGCCTAATGAACTTTCCGTTGAAAAAGCCCTCGCACCCGCGCTCAAGGCCAACTTGGAAAAACGCGGCCATCATCTCTCTGAAAAAGGCGGCATCGGCGTCACTCAGATTGTTGGGCGTGATCGCGATGGAAAAAACTTCGTCGGCGTCGCCGATCCGCGCGCGGGGGGCAAGGCTGCTGGTTGGTAATGAATTAACGTGCTAAAGCGTGCGGGATATCGAATCTGATCTTTTCAGCTACAGCAATCTCCAGTTTCGGACTTAATCGTGGCAGGCGAAGAGTCGCGTGCTCCTGGACTGAATAAATCCACTCTACCAGCGGCGAAGGGTTGCCATGCAATCTATATTCCTCGCCCTTTTCCTCGCCGCGCTCTTCATCTCGTTCGTTGCCCTCCGCATCTGGGTTACGTTCTCGCGCCAGCAGCAACCATTCATTAAACCAGATTGAGCTATTCCAACTGTTTTCTTCTTTGGCTTCCATAAAATCTATTTCCGCAGTTAAACCAGCCTCCTCAATTATAGTTTAAGTGAAGTTCTCGCTTTGTTCCGACACTACTACCGCTCGTTAGCACTCCTTCGTTTCGAAGGCTTATTCAATGGGGGACATGCCCCAATCCACGGAGTTAAACAGACTATTTCTAATCAATTCACCCCGGATTTCCCCCATATATTGATCCATTGAAGAAAACACTTACTGGAGTAATTTGATTTCAGAGTAGTTGCGCCTCAATTGCGAGATCAGACGCTGGTATCAAATATGAAAACAAACATTGAAAAGGTAAAACAATACGCCCGTGATTTACGCAAAGAAGAACCCCGCTCTCCTGGCGAGGAATTGGGCGGTTATGAGTTAGCCGCTCGCTGTCTCGATAAATGCCGCGCCACTATGCTCGGCTGGCAGGGCGATTTCCAATACGGCTGCCCGATGGATCAGGAATTTCTCAGCACTTCAGGCATTGATGCTGAAGAATTTAAGGCTTTTGTTGCGACTGGGGCGTCCGATGCTGAAGTGGACGGCTGGATTCGGAAACATGCTGCTGCTCGGGCCTGAAATCCGATAAGACAAAATGGTTGAGGAGGAATGTGTTATGAACGAGTTGCTAAAGGAGGCGGCTTCGCTATTTCATGAAAATGAAATGATGTTTGGCGACGTGAAGCAGGACAAGGAAAAGGCCAACCTGTATCGAGCTTTGGCCCGGCTGACGGAAGGATTACAAGAGCTTGACCGCCGGATGGATGATTTGGAAGCTGGCCGCGTAGAATTTCCCGGACCGGTAACCGGCTAGTTGTGCGAGCAGCGAGTCTCTTTATTCAGCCGCAATCCAATTCGTATAGGCGCGCGGTCCAAAATAAACGTAACCTTTCCCCTCGTTCGTCGTCCCTGAAACCATCCCGTGAATAAATCCATTCCGTTCCACTTGAACGGTATGGAAAATTTTCTTCTCCGGATTTTCCTTGAGCAAAAACTGCATACGCCCGTCCAGCGCGATATAAGTTTCAAATCCATCATTCGTCTTGTTGATAAATTTGAATTCCTTTCCCAAATCCTCCACCATCCGGTGACTTCGACCCCACGTCCCGCCCGCCGCCGACACAAATGGTTTTCCATTCAGCAATGCAATCGCATCATTATACGCCAGAACGACAAGATGATGCTGGTCCGAAGCCTTCAACCATTTCATCAACTTATCCTTATGTCCCTGCGCTTCATCGTAGGCATAGTTGCTATCCAGAAAAATAATCCGCTCCACACCCTCCGGAATCTGTTCGACCCCATTGATATACCCAAAAATAAAACTCCCGCCGCCGCTATGCCCGCAAATCAAGGTTTGAATTTCCCTTCCCTTGAAAATACTTTTGATTGATTCCACCACCTCCGGAATCCGCCGGGGCTGGTCCGCATGTTCTTTGCGCCACGTCGGCCAGCTTTTCTTGCCGGCCTCAAGATACGCCACCACAATGTCTTCCTCCTTCAACCTCTCGCGCAGGAACCGCGTCTGCGCTCCGATATGTTGAATATTGAAATGCCAATCCTCTCCCTCCTTGATTTTCCTCCCGATGGTCTGCTCCGTCGTGTTCCCGTTTGGCAAAGTGTAAATCACCAGTTTGAGGTTCCTGTGCGCATCCATCTTTGCCGGAGCATTGATATGCACCTTGATCTCCGGCTCAATCACATACGAAACACTCCGCTCATCAAAAGCTCCCGCCTGAAAATCCTTCAACGTAACCTGCTTATTCGTAACGCTGACATTGACCACCGCTTTATTCGTAATCGATGCCTTCGCTGTCGTGGCATACCTCGTCTTTGATACGACCCCTTCATCACTCAACAATCCCGCCAGATTCGCATCCGCCAAAACTTCCGCAACTGTCTTCGACGCCCCATTCACCTCCATCGCCATTTGCACCAATCGAATCCCATGACTGTAATCCGCGTAAGTATCCGCATGCCCCGTGTAAACCGGCTGGATCGCCTTGCCATCCAACTTATGCCAGCCATAAATCGCCACCTTCCCGGGATTCGCATTCAACTTATTCGCAATGACCACATCCTTTTTATCGCCACCAACCAGCGTTCCCAAATGATATTTCGCCAACTGCTCTTTTCTCTGCCCCCAAACCGTCTGATTATGTTGAATGAAAATTGGCACCGTAGCCATCGCGGGACTTGGCGGGATGGGGGAGGGAACCAGCTTGAGTTGCGCCGCCGCATAAATGTCATCCACCATTTTCCTGGTCGGTAGATTGTAATGAACCAAATCAGCCACCCTCTGCGCCATGATCGGCGACAACGGCGCGAGAAAATAATCCTCATCCGAACCAATCGCCAGGTAATCCGGAATCACATAATACGTGGCGCGATTCGTCTTCCCCTCCTGCACGCTTTGCACCTGAACCGACACCAGCTTCCTCAAAAATGGCGGAACATTCCCTTGCGCCACCTGCTCGTAAATTTTCTCTTCCCGCTCGCCGCGCTCGAGTGCAGCAATGCTCTTGGCAAACTCACTCCCCGTTGGAGCATTTGTTGCTCGCGTTGGCAAATTGAGCGCTTGCGCCTCGCTGTTATATGCAACCAACAGCAAGACCAACACCAGCGCTCCTCTCAACCAATTCATTTCGTCTTTGCTGTCCCCGGTGCGGGCGCGTCCTTTCGTGGGAAGAGAGGCACCGGTTCCTTCACCTTATGCCCGGCCGTCAACCCGCCCCATGCGAGCGAAGCAATTTTGTCCGGCGCTCCTTCCAACCCCAGTTGCGCATATATCTTCGTCGCGCTCGACGGTATGAACGGCCACAGCAACACCGCCAGAATGCGACAGCTCTCCGCGAGATTATACAGCACCTCATCCAGCCGCTTCGCCTGCGCCGGGTCCTTCGCCAATTTGAACGGCGCGGTGTCCTCCACATATTTATTGGCGCGATTCACCAAAACCCAAATGCTCGCCAGCGCATCCTGCAATTGATTCTGCTCCAACAAAACTTTTGTCTCATTGATCGTCTTGGTTGCCTCCGCCGCTAATTCATCCGAACGCTCCGGCACCACTCCGCCGCGATAACGATTCAGCATGTTCAACGTGCGATTCAGCAAATTGCCCAAACCATTCGCCAACTCCGCGTGATACCGCGAACTGAAACCCGCATCCGTCCAATTCCCATCCGGCCCGATCGCCAGTTCGCGCACCACGTAAAACCGGAACGCATCCAGTCCCCATTCATTGATCACCGCGAACGGGTCCACCACGTTGCCCGTCGTCTTGCTCAGCTTCTGTCCGTCCTTTTGCCACCAGCCATGCACCAGCAGTTGCTTCGGCTGCGGCAACCCCATCGCCTTGAGCATGATCGGCCAGTAAACCGCATGGAACTTGAGAATGTCCTTCCCAATATCATGAACATCCGCCGGCCAAAGTTCAGGTCCATTTCCCTTCCTGCCCAATGCCGCCAGCACCGTCGGATCGCCATGCGCCGCGGGAACGCTGATATAATTCACCAGCGCATCGAACCACACATACGTGACGAAGTTCGCATCGAATGGCACCGGGATTCCCCAATTCAACCGGTTCGCCGGGCGCGTGATGCACAAATCCTCCAGCGTATTGTTCTTGAGAAACCCCAGCACTTCATTGCGCCGATAATCCGGCTGGATGAACCGCGGGTTCTTCTCGATGTAATCAATCAACCAAGCCTGCTGGTCCTTCAGCTTGAAATAATAATTCTCCTCCTGCAATTCCGTCACCTCGCCGTACATGGCGGGAAAAGTCCCATCCGGCAAACGATCCTTCTCCGTGAGAAACGTTTCCTCCTTGGTCGAGTAATAGCCTTTGTACACCGACTTGTAAAAATGACCCTCGTTATTGAGCTTCGACAGAATCGCCTGCACCACCTCTTTATGACGCGGCTCCGTCGTGCGGACAAAATCATCAATCGTCAAGTCCAGCGTCTTCGCGAGATTTTTCCAGACCAGCGACAGCTCATCGCAATAAACCTGCGGGTTCATGCCGCGCGCCTGCGCCGTCTGCTGCACCTTCTGCCCATGCTCATCCAACCCCGTCAGGAACAGGACCTCCGCGCCCAGGCTGCGATGCGCCCGCGCAATGACATCCGCAATCACCTTCTCATAGGCATGACCCACATGCGGTTCCCCGTTGACATAATCAATCGCCGTCGTGATGTAAAAACGTTTACTCATCTGGAGATACTTTGACGGACACCGCCCCACTTGGCAACTAGGAGAATCGACTCATCCTGATGGTAGAAGTGTTGACTAGCTCGCCCACATGCACGTTGAGATATTGCTGAAATAAGCGCATGGAAGCAATCCATGTGGCTCGTTCTGGGTTATTCCGCTCGGCCATGCCGCTGCAACCAATCTCGCGCAAGCTCTCGCACATGCTCATCATAAAGCGCAATAGCTTCTGCTCCATGTCTGCCTTCAAATGAGACCTCTCTTGGTCGATCCTGCAAATCATCGTAGCCCCAGTAAGCCCCAATCAATTGCTCCAAGTCGCGTGAATCCCCAAAATACTTTCTTGTGGGTTCATTTGAAATATACGGAAAGTAAACCTCCTTCATGAGAACGTGCAATGCCTCGCGTGGGGGACGTGCTTCCGATGTGATAGACGTCAGGTGAAATCGCAGCAAGTCGTCAATCGCCTCATCCTTCGTCGGCACTGTAATTCCGCACTCAGCGTACATTCGCTCAAATATGGGAGCAGCCTCTGCTACGACTGGTGACTCAAGCAGTAAAAGCTGAACAGCCGCCGTGCTATTCCGCCCCTCCTTAAGCAACGCGTCGGCGATGCGCACCAGCGACTCAGTATCTAAGACACCCAAGCGGTATCGAGCGGCTTCGTGGCGGAGGTCGAGCATGGCAAGCATCTGGGGATACTTTGACGGGCACCGCCCCACTTGGCAACTAGGAGAATTAGATCAGTAGATCTGAAATAAGCCGTTTGAATAAGAAAGAACGTATCACCGAACTCGCCCGCATGTTAGGCGGCCAATCCGATGCTGCCCGCAAACATGCGGAGGCGTTGTTGAAATAGTTGTGGCCGTAAGCTCTGGCAAAGGGTTTTAGACTTTAAGTTTCGTCTCGAGAATCGTACTGCTGTCGATTCTCTCTATGGTCGGTTCGCCCGGTGCGATAAATTCGACGATAGAATCCCCGCCCAGGATCACGTAATGAAGGAGAGATCCCCACATGAAAATCTCCTCGCCATCCCGGTATGATTGAAGCCACGGCGAGTCAATCCACTGATACGCGCATGTTCTGTCTTCACGGCGCGTCGAAGCACGGCATCCCCGGTCGGGTGCAAATGCCTCCTGATAGCACAACACCGCAGTCACACGCTCGGCGCGAACTATATACTTCGGATACTTGTCGATACCATCCGGTGCGATTACAAGCACAACCACGTTCCCGCCTTGCTCTGTGATTAGGCTTACACTCGGATAGCATTTATCCGCGAATGGAACATTCCAGCGTATAAGATTGATGGGTATTTCTGGCTTGGTCATAAGAACCAACTTCTAAGCAAACTGCAATTCCGCAGCCGGTTACCTTTCTTGGTTCGCACTGTGTGTTTGAACAATCCCTTTGTCCAGAACATTTCCGCCGCCCACAAACACAGCTTAGCATTGGTTAACATGTATGCCGTCGTAGTCGCCGCACGCACACTTTTAAATCCTTATTGTTCCTTTTCGGCATGAGCCTTGAACTGTTCATAGGCATAACCAATCTCAGACCAAATTTGTTTTTTCTCAGCATCTTCGCTCCATTCAGGGTCCCAAGGGTGATTCCACCAGTCCGCGTTCCAATCGTCCGGAACCGTTGCCAATATAGCGGTAAGAAAATGTAAAACCGCGCGCGTTTGCTGAACATTTAAGGTCTCCACATCAGCCTTGGTAAGAAAGGTTTCTGAGAAGGCGAAATTCGGCCAACTTTCACTCCTCAAGCTCTTCGATGTCTTTAGGGAATGAATCATGAATGCCGGAAGATAAAATCTAAATCCAATGGGGCACAGCCAAGGGAACACATCGGAAAATCGTTCTATGTCTGCCGGTGGAATTTCGTTCCAGTGTAGATAATGAGCATCGGCTTTGCTCAGTTGGTTCAATTCACCGTAGCGATGATCGTCCATGCCTCTCGCCACACGGAGCGTAATCTCTGGACGCTCAACCCTAAGGAAAGCGTGCTCTATTTCTAAGATGAGATTTTCAACCTCGTCCTGTTTCATTCCCATGCCACTCTACCTTAAAACATGAAAGGCAGCACTCAATCAGAAACGCTGAAATTCCCACTCTTTTCGTCACCCTATCCATCTTCGCCACCGGATCACTCCTCGGGCCTTGGCCGGCGGCACCGAGGGCGGCGACGCGGAACCAATATTTTATGCCACTGGTAGGAGTCGACGTGAGGAGACTCTGACTCATCTTTGAATGCCAACAGCCATGCGAGAGCCTTGTTACCTCGTCTGCTACCAAAGGATAATTACACCCAAAGTTTATAAACTATTGATGCACATTGCAGGGGAGTGCTTCGCAAACCCACTCACATACTCACTATCTCGCTTACCCACCTACTTCATCACGCGCTGATAATACTCCTTGTTGATAAACAACACATCCGTCCAACTCGCCAAGTTACGCTGGTAATGAGATGGATAGATTGAAATCAGCAGAAAGTTCCGGTCAATCAGATAGCGAAAAGTTTCGTCAAAGGTGGGCAGGCCTTTATACATGTCGGAAAAAATAACCTCGAAATACACCAACCCGATCCGGTTCTCCTGCATCATCTTTTCCGCCCCTTTGAACACTTCAAGATCATACCCTTGCGTATCGGACTTCAGCAGGTCGATGCTGGTAATTTGATGGTCGGCGCAGAATTGATCAACGGTCATTACCTCGACCAGCGTTTGCTTCTCTTCCTTGCCCCAGCCAAACTCGCTCAGTTTAAAAAACGAACTCATGTCCGGATTGGAATTCTCTGAGAAATTCTGCTTTCCAACCTTGGAACCCAGCGCATAATTCCATGCTGTGACTCCCGATTTCGCTGCGATGTTTTGCTTTAACTTCTGGAAGGTGGTGGGACTCGGCTCAAAGCTGTGAATGGTGCTGGTTGGGAATTGTTGCTTGAATTCCAAAACGGATTGCCCGGTATTGCCGCCTGCATCAAAAACCAATAGTTCCTTTTTCGCCGGCAGGAAACGCTGTACATCTTCCAGCGGCCGCCGTCCCATTTGGCCTGTTTGGTAACGCGCCACATCATAACCCGCTCTATTGATCAGCTTGCGGATAAGTGTGCTTGCTTTCATGGTCGGTCATGAGAGCAGACGAGCGCAATTGTGTAAAGTGCAGAGGATATTAATGACAGTGAATGCTTCTAACGCCTTTGATTCTCCCCCTCGGCCCGGTGTGACGTTGGTGCCTTGATCTGCTCACACTCACCCACTGACTCACCGACCCACTCACACGCCAAAATCCCTCCTGTTCAAACGGTGTATATTCCTTAAAATGCGGGCAGTGCAGTCGAGTTTGGAAACATTGGGCAGGTTGTAGGCCGCCGTGCATGCGTTTTTGCGACGGTATGGGAAACGCGTTATCCAGAATACCCGATGGAGCCTTAGCTCACTTTTCCCGTAGCAGCCGACGTCAGGAGGTTCTGACTCATTTTTGAACATGAACGGCCATGCAAAGCTCGTTACCTCCTCTTCTACCTTAAAATTTGTCATGCGCGACAGCTTCACTTTAATATTTTTTCCGAAGTGTTTTCCTTATGTCCTCTTTGGTCCCGCGTATTCGCTCCATAAAACTTACCCTCTCGATTTCTTCCTCCAAAAGCCCCGACAGCCATTCAATGCCTACCGACTCAGCGAACTGGACCATTTCCTTATTGCATAAGTGCTCGACTCTCTGGAAATTGCCCTTGCATTCAATTACTCCTCGCCGAGCCAGATGGCCATGCGTCGCCGCATATATTAAGAGGCAAGCCAAAAACTCGGTTTCATCCTCAATCGGTTTCTCCGAAGGTGGAAAAAGCCTTTCCAAATCGATGGTGCAAAATTTACGAGGCCAATCGTAATCTGCTCCTTTAAAATTAGACATGTGATAAATAAACCTGATTTGACGTAATACTCTCGCATAACGAATGGGGCTTTTGGCAGCAATCAGATCCAATGCCGCATCTACTTCGTCCACGAAAGTACTGCGTGTGCTGGTATTTGGATCAATCAGTTGAATGCCCTTCCTCAACTCCGGGGAAGTTGTAGAAGTGAGCAAGAATTCGACTAAAGTAAATGGCGAACGAAACGACCAATCCAAGGCCATCACCACACGACATTTCAACCTCCGCAATAATCTTTTCATTATGCTCGTTACATGAAAGTGCAGTTGCACGCCTGGATTTGCAACAGCATTATAGCTTTAGCGGGTAGTGTTGGTTCTAACCCACTCACCGACCCACCCACACTCCCCAAAATCCCTCCTGTTCAAATGATGTATATTCCTTAAAATGCGGGCAGTGCAGTCGAGTTTGGAAACATTGGGCAGGTTGTGGGCCGCCGTGCATGCGTTTTTGCGACGGCATTGGCAACGCGCGCTGCAGATTCGCGAGAAGCTGCGCTTCAGCGAGGAGGCATTCCATCTAGTGCTCGCGGGCGGCGTAGGCGTGATCGGTGGTTTGGTCAATTTGGGCTTCTATTATTGCGTCGAAATTACTCAAAGGATTTTTGTTCACCGGTCCGGAGATCTGGTGGTAGTGGCGGAAAGCTTGCATGAATGGCAACGGTTGCTGATTCCCATGGTCGGCGGATTGGCGGCGGGAATGATTTTGTATTGGGGTTTGCGCCTTGTGGGCAACCAGGGTTCGACGAACATCATGGAAGTGGTGGCAACGAGTGACGGGCGGCTGCCGTTCCGCACGGCGCTGGTGAAGGCGGCTTCCTCGCTGGTGAGCATTGGCAGTGGCGCATCGATTGGAAGGGAAGGGGCGATCACACAATTGGCGGCGACGTTCGCCTCGAAATGGGGACAATTTTTGAAATGGCAACCCTATCGCTTGCGCCTCCTCGTCGCGTGCGGCGCGGCTTCCGGTATTTCAGCGGCTTATAACGCGCCAATTGCAGGCGCAGTCTTCGCCGCGCTGATCGTGTTGGGCAACTTCTCCATGAATCTCTTCGCGCCGCTGGTATTTTCTTCCGTGGTGGCTTCGATGGTTTCCCGCAGTTTCTTTGGCATGAAGCAGTTGTACGAAGTGCCCCGATTTGATTTCAACAGTTTAACGCAATTGCCCTGGTTTTTGATTCTCGGACTTTTGATTGGCGCGATGTCTGCGGCATTTCTAAAGATGCTTCACTGGAGCGAGGAAAGTTTTAAAAAAGTGAAAGCGCCCATCTTCATTCGCCTTGCCCTGGGCGGATTGCTCGTCGGCTTGATTGCCATGGTGCGCCCCGAAGTCTGGGGCAACGGTTACGGTATCACGAATCGCTTGTTGCAGGCAGGGTTTTTGGAACACATTTCGCTGCAATTTTTAATCGTGTTATTCGTCGCGAAACTGGTTGCGACGGTTGCAACGGTCGGCTCCGGTGCCGTGGGCGGAGTATTTACGCCAACCCTGTTTTTGGGCGCTGGCCTGGGTTGTATTTTTGGAACGGCATTGCATGAAGTGAATATCGGAAGGGAACTGCCGACCGGCGCTTTCGCCCTCGTCGGCATGGGCAGTATGCTGGCAGCCACCACGCGCTCACCGCTGCTGGCGATGATCATGGTCTTTGAAATTTCATTGAATTATTCCCTCATGCCGCCGCTGATGCTGGCCTGCGTGGTTTCCACTTTGGTTTCGCGCCGCTTGCATCCAGAATCCATCTACACACAACCCTTGCGGAACAAGGGACTGCTCATTGACCGCGAAAGTTTGCGACCCGGTTCCGCTACGGAGCAGACGGTAGGCGACCTCATGCGCGCGCCTATTCCGCCCTTGCGCGAGACGGCCACGCTACAGGAAATCGCCGACCGTTTTCTGACGAGTTCGAATAATTTTTTGCCGATAGTCGATTCCAAATATCAATTGATCGGAATGGTGGCGTTACAGGATTTGAAGGAATATCTCAACGCTGGCGCGGAGATGGGCGTGGTCATTGCCTACGATGTGATGCGTCCGGCGCCTGCTTGTGTGACGCCTAATCAGCTTCTTCTCGACACGTTGCCGATCATGTTATCGAGCGAGCAGCGGAATGTGCCGGTCGTCAATTCGCTCACCGAAAACCGCCTCGTGGGAGCCGTGGTGCGGGCTGAAGTGCTGGGATTGCTCTCTGAGGCTATTGCCGCCCGAAGCCAGACCAAGGCCCCTTCTGAATTAAGCGCAGTTGAGAGCCAATAGCGCAGCCAATCCACCGAGCAGGATTGCCACAAGCCAAATCACCATTACGGCCTTTGTTCGAGTCATTCCGTTCCGCACCAACCGATGTGACAAATGATTGTTGTCCCCAATGTAAAAAGGTTTGCCCAACCGCCAACGTAAAATCACCACCCACACCAAATCACCCAGCGGCACTGCCAGCACCAACAGCGGGATGAACACCGCCCATCCTCGCGGGTGCTGTGGAGTGTAGAAGTGAGGCAGTATTGCCATGATCGCCAAAAAATAGCCCACGAGATGACTGCCCGCATCGCCCAAAAATGCGCTCGCCTTCGGAAAGTTATAAGGTAGAAATCCCATCAGCGCGCCACACACCAGCAAGGCGAGCAATGTAACCAGATACTGCCCATCCGCTGCGGCAATGATGGCAAAATACCATGCACTGATCGCCCCCAAACCCGTGCAAAGCCCGTTCATGTTGTCCATGAAATTGAAGGCATTAATCACCGTCAAAATCCACAAGATCGTAATGGCATAACTGAATACCGTGCTATGGACGAATAATGTGACCCGCACCTTGGCGGCAGCGACCACGAACGCTATGAGCAGTTGTCCGCCAAATTTTATGACTGGCCGAAGTTCGTATTTATCGTCAAGCCAGCCCAGTAAAACCATGCCGATCCCGCCCGCAATAATCGCGGCCAGTTCCAATGCGCGATGATTCAATCCATAGTTCAACCAATATTCGGTAATGTTGGATTTCGGTAAATACCAGTTCACGAGCGCAGTGCCAACGAGCAGGGGAGCTATGATTCCGGTCAATACCGTGAATCCACCGGCAAGCGGCACCGCGCTTGCATGGATCTTGCGATGTCCGGGATCATCCACCAACCCGGTCCGCTGACACCATTTGCGCCATGCGGGCAGGGCAATAAGCGAGGCGAGGAATGCGCCCGCCAAAGCCGGCAAATATACGTTGAAAGGAAAATTCACGGCATCAGCGTCTGGCTTTTGCCATCAGCTTCAAGTAGAGAGCGTACAAATCATCCACCATTCGTTCAACGCTGAACCGGTCTCTCACAAAAATTTGTCCGCACCCGCCCAACCTCTGGCGCAACGCCGCATCGCCGACCAATGTCCCGATCCGTTCCTTCAACCCGGCAAGATCTCCCGGTTGTAATAGAAAACCCGTCTCATTGTCGCGGCAGACTTCCCTGGCTCCGTCACAATCGTAGGCAACCACCGGCTTTGCCGCCGCCAACGCCTGGGGCAGGGCGCGCGGCAATCCTTCGCGCAAGGATAGATGAACCAGAATATCCATTATCCCAACCAACCGTGGAACTTCCGATGGCGGCACCAGTCCCGTAAATATAAAATGATTTGTAAGTCCAAGCGCGCGCACGTGCGCTTCAAAACGGTTTCGCCACGGGCCATCACCGACAAGTAAAAATTTTATTTGCGGAAATCGTTGGGTCAGTGCTGGAGCAACCGTAAATAAATCATCATGCCCCTTTAATTTGAATAACCGCCCAATCTTGCCAATAACGATATCATTTGACCCAATGCCCCATTTTGCACGCAAAGTCTGGTCATTCTTGGCGGATAGAAATGGTTCAAGTGGAAAGCCGCTAAAAACCTTGGTGTATTGCTCGCGTCGGCCGATGCCCGCCGCCAGATACTGTTCCGTCATCGCATCGGCCACCGACACAAAATGTGTGGTGATTTTTCCCGCCGACCTTTCTGCCGTTGAAAAGAACCAATTTGCCAGCACACCTTGAAAAGGCCCAAAGGACGGCCCATGAATGCCATGGATGATAACCGGAACGTTTGCCCGCGCCGCCGCGAATCTGCCCACGATGCCAGCCTTGCCGCTATGGGTGTGAACGATATCCGGACGCTCCTTGTGAAAATGTTGGGTTAATCGCCGCCAGGCAAAGACATCCTTCCAGGGATGAATTGGCCGGACTAATTCCGGAAAGATCGTCAGCGTTCCGGGAGAATCATTGAATGAAGATTCCAGCGAGCCTTCCCGTCCGGGGGAGGGGCCGGAAATCAAATTAACCTCCATGCCCGGTTTCATTTGCAGTCCCCGCACGGACGCAATCGTGTTTTCCTGGGCGCCGCCCACGATCAACCGGGTGATAACGTGCGTAACACGCATCTTCCCTCGCTACGGTTTTCCGGTTCCCAGATCCTTCAGGCGCTTTTGGACAAGTTTGGCTTCTTCCGTTTCCGGTGGGGCATTGGTCAGGTACAATTTGTAATTCTTGATCGCGCTCGTGGTGTCCTTGTTGCGTTCGGCAATTTCCGCGAGGCCGTAGTACGCCTGGTAGGCTGTGGGGGCAACTTTGGCAACCGCTGCGTAATCTTTTTGTGCCGCATCAAGATTGCCAATCTGCAAATTCGCAATCGCCCGATTCAACTTCGCCTGATAGTTGTTCGTTTGCTGAGATATTAAATAGTCCAGCGGTGGAATGGCCTTGTCATACTCATGCAATTGAATCAGTGAAAGGCTTTTGAAGTAGAGCGCATCAGGTTGATTGGTCATGCGTGTCAATATCCGCTCCGACGTGGCCAGGGCGTTGGAATAACTTCTGGTTTGAAAATAAAGCGGTGCCAGCCAGAAAGGAGCATTCATATTGTCGGGAGCCAGTGTCTGGACCCGTTCAAATTGCTGGATTGCCTGGCGATACAACGGCCAACCTCCGCTCGCTAGGGTGCTTCCCAGCTCAAAGCAAAAATTCGGCTCATCAAATGGCCCGTCCTCCTCGATCACTTCCACCCAGTTTCGATGCTTGCCAAATTTATCCTCGATTAGTTTTGCCGGTGCGATCACCGGTTTTTTAACTGTGCGTAAATCCTTATTGAATTGCTGGTTGATTTGCGCCGAGACATTATCAGGATTTAATTGTGCTGCGCGGTCAAAAAAATCCGCAGCCTGATCAGCCAGACCACATTTCTGCAATTCCACCCCCCAATGATTAAGCGCGTGCGAATAATATTTTCCCAACAACATCGCCTGCCGATCCGGTTCCCCGACCAGATGCAAATTTTCCATGACTTTTTGCATGAAGCCGGATTTTTCTGGCGCTGAAGAACTTTGAATAGCCTGGATCAAAGGAGGAATTACTTCACCATTAATTTTCTTCCAAAATGCCTGGTTCTCCTCGATCTCCCGGCTTTGCAGGGGAGGAGGCAGCATCGAACCGCCGGTTTCATACCCTTTCAATTGGTAGATAAGACCCTGCGGCCTCTGATAAAATTCTTCCAAAAAATAACCGACGGTGGAATGCAGATAATATAAATCGTGCTCCTTGGACAGATCGCGCAACAAATGTATCAAGCCTATGGGATCAAGTC
>JAQGPC010000229.1 GCA_028293285.1 Pedosphaera sp. | reverse complement strand
TGGGTTTCAACATGGCCAGTCAAAGCTCCTTCCCAAGAAACTTAACCCGCTATTGCTTGGCCAGCCATTACCGATTTAATAATTCAAAAACCATCACGCCGCTTCAATGCAAACCACCCTCTACAGTCTGGAAATGTAAAAAACACGTTTGATCTTTTTAAGGAGTAAAAATTCAAAACTTGTCTAATCCTTCCTTCAATGGAAACTTTTCCCAGAGTGAATTCACAGTTACTTGCTAAAATCGCCGGTCGTTTGATGCGTTGCCCTGCCTCGCCACATCATGAAGATGCTGTCCGAACTGAAGCCGAACAGATTTGTCGCGAATACGGTTTGAACTTTAAACGCGACAGCTACGGCAATCTCCTGGTCCGAATCCAAACCACAAAAGCAATCCGCCCTTTCGCGCTCGCCGCGCATTTGGACCATCCCGGCTTCGAAATCATCCGTTCTCTCGGAAAGCAAAAATGGCTCGCCCGTTTTCTGGGTGGTGTCCCTGACGAATATTTCAAATCAGGCATACCCGTACGCTTGATGCCCGGTGCAATCCGCGGAAAGCTAGGCAAGCGAATCGGCAAGCAAAAGGAGTTTGAAATTCTGTCAGACCAACCCCTCGAAACAGTTCCTCAATTCGCTGTTTGGGAACTCGAAGATTTCGCCATCCGCAACCAGCAAATCCACGGACGCGCCTGCGATGATTTGGTAGGAGTGGCTGCCACTTTGACGGCAATGATTGCGCTCAAGCAATCCTGCGCCCGCGTCAATGTCATTGGTGTCATCTCGCTGGCTGAGGAAGTCGGCTTTCACGGTGCCTTGGCGGTGGCCACATCCAAAGAGTTGCCGAAAGATTCTCTCATCGTATCACTGGAAACCAGTCGCGAACTGCCGCCCGTGAAAATGGGCAAAGGCGTCATTGTCCGGGTCGGTGACCGCACCTCCATTTTCGATTCCGCCGCCACGCGATTCCTGATGGAAGTGGGCGGCGATTTGAAAAAACGGAACAAGGCGTTCCAGTTTCAACGCGCGTTGATGTATGGCGGCACCTGCGAAGCCACCGCCTATCAGGAATATGGATTTCAAACCACCGCTGTCTGCGTCGCCCTCGGTAATTATCACAACTGCGCGGATCGTAAAAAAATTGACGCCGAATATGTAAATCTGGCCGATGCCTCCAGCATGGTCGAATTGCTTATGTCGGCGGCGCGTCAGATGGCTAATTATCCTAAACTGATAAATCGACTTCCGTTGCGGTTAAACAAGCTTTTGCGCGAAGCAAGAAAACACGCATCGCCCAAGACGCGTATTAAAGAACGCGGGAAGGCCCGTGGCATCGCTGAAGTCGAAAAGTCTGCTACTTCACATTAACCAGGAATTCGATCAGGTTTCGCAAGTCTTGTTTCGAAAGCATTTTTGCCAAACCTTCCGGCATGGCCGACAGCCCTTTCTGTCGCGATTGGATTTGGTCCTTCTGAATGGTGATGTTCCCGTCTTCCGGAGAATTCAGCACGAGTTCCTTCTCATTCTCGCTTTTCACCAGACCCGCGACACTCGTTCCATCCTTTTTCACCAACGTTATGTTTTCGAAGCCCGGTGCAATTTTCTTATTCGGATAAAGCAACGATTCCAACAAATATTCCCGCGTCTGCTTCTTGCCAATGCCCGCAAGATCCGGCCCCACTACGCCACCCTTGCCATGAATAGCATGACACCGTGTGCATTCCACTCCGGCACGTTCGGTGAAAATCTTTTTGCCTTCATCCGCATCACCGCCTGATAAAACCTCTCGGTAACCGGCAAACTCATCGCCTTGCGCGCGCGAAGTTCCATACTTTTTCAATGCCTGCTGAACTTTCGAGTCGGAACGCTTCGCAGATGCTTCGAGCAGGTCGAGCTGAACTTCCGGCCAAATCTTTCCCCCTGATAACTGTTCGAGGTTGCGCAGAATAACTTCGTCTGCCACCGGATTCTTCAACTGTCCTAGCGTGACATAAACCGCCTGGCTTAAGGCTGTGTCTTTCTCAGTCTCAAGCAATTTCTCCAAAAGCGCTGGAGCACTGGGCAAGTCCAGCTTGGCAATGAGTTTAATCCCTTCACGCCGAATCTCATTGTTGCCGTCCGCCAATGCCAAGCCAATTGCTTTGTCGAGTTGATCGCTTTTCAAATCGCCTAAGGCTTGTAGCAATTCAATGCGCGTCGCGGCGGATAATTCTGGTTTCTTAAACAGCTCGAAAAGGGCTGACGCAACCTCGGTCAATCCCAGCTTTCCTGTGCAATGCACTGCGGCAATCAACACCTTCTCATTCTGGCTTTGCAACAAAGTGGCGATATGTGGCCGCAAAGCTTGTTGCGCAAAATCCATGTTTCGGGCGGGCAAGGGACGCCATAGCCCCATGATGCGGTCAATAGATTCAGGCTTCGCCCAATCCGACAACGTTTCCAAAGCCGCTACGCGCATCGAATCTGGCGAATCAGTCCGGCTCGCAAATTCAGCGATGGTTTTGGCATTGGCCAACTGACCCAGTCGATAGTTCGCATTGATCGCTCGCAGCAGCAATTGCTCATGCGGCAAAACGTGCCGCCAGCCAGTTTCCGAATGAATGGATTTGCCAACCTTCGTATCCGCGTCCCACTCTTTTTTGATCACTTCCGCTTGCCACAGGACTCGATGCTTCGCGTCCAACATTCCCGCCAATTGCGGAAATGCATTCGTAATCGGCACATCATTGATCGCCCGCGCCGCTTCGACCACCAGTCTCGACTCGGAATCCTTCAAAAATTGTGCGATCTGCGAATTCTCCAATCGCCGCATACAAAGCAACGCCGCACGACGCACTGCCGACGATTTATCCTTCGCCGCATTCTGAATGGCGTTCAAATCACCAATCCCCAGTAAAGCCATCACACCCGCATGCGTCAGATAGGCATCTTGATCGGCATTATTACGCAGCATCTCCAGCACTGGTCCGATTGCCTTTTTATTCTTTAACTTGCCCAAAGCCATGGTCGCATAAAAATGCGGTCTAGGTTCGTTGTGGAGCGCGGATTGCAAACTGGTTAACCGCTTGTGTTCATCTGCCAAGCGGGGACCGCCAATCAGATAAACCAACTCATCAAAAGCTTTTTGATAATGACCTTCGCCCAAAACTTTCGCCGCCTGAGCGCGCGCTTCTGCATCGGAACCGGAAAGCACCGGGATTAACGGTTCGAAAGCACTGGACGACTTCTCTCCAATCTGCCCAAGTCCCCAGATGGCATGAAGTCTGGCGGATTGATTTTGGGTTTCCTGTAAAACTTTAGTCAGCGTTGGAATCGCCACTGCACCCTTTTCCGCAAGGGCATATTGCGCTTCCTGCCGCACGCGCATGTCCGGATGTGCCAGCAGATGCGCCAGTTCTTCCAGCGGCTTTTTTCCCATGCCTTCACTCAGCAAATTTTTCACTTCAACCAGCGCGGCATTATTGGTTTGGGCTGGATCATAAATGCGGTAAAGCCGTCCCTTGTTCGGCATCTGCCAACCTTCTACCCAATCGGAAACATACACGTTACTGTCCGGCCCAAACTCGACGTCCGTCGGCCAAAGATTCCAGAGGAACTTTTCATTCTCGATTGTTTCATAAGAAGCGCCTTTCTGCTTCACCGCAAACGAACGCACTCCTCCCGGAAAATCGCAGACCAGGAAATGGTTCTTATATTTTTCCGGCAATCCCGTGCCGGGATAAAAGGTAAGTCCGCCCGGTCCCTGCGAGACATAACCGCACCACGGCAAGGCATCGTCAATATTGCCCATCCAGACTTTCTCCTTGTTCCATGGGCCAAATCCACTCATGTGCTGATACGAACAGCGCCATCCGTAATCCGCTCCTTCCACGACGTAAATAACGCGAGACTTGTCTTCACCAGCCGTGTCATTGTCATCCGTGAACAGATTCCCATATTGATCAAATGCCAGCTCCTGTGGATTTCTCAAACCAATCGCAAAAACCTCCAGATTGGATCCATCCGGATTGCAACGCAGCACGGCTCCAGTATCTGGATAATTCAAAACTTTCCCTTCCTTGGTTTTGACCACAAACCCACGATCACCCGTGCTCATGTAAAGTTTTCCATCCGGCCCAAGTCGTAAACCGTGCAGGTCATGCCCCGTCACCCCGATATGCACGCCAAAGCCAGTATGCAATCGCTCCCGTGCTTCGCCTTTGACTTCACCCAGCGGTGCTTTGAATTGCAGCAAGTCTGGAATGCAAGCGGCCCATACTTCTCCCTTCCTCGCTAAAATTCCCGCCGCGACTCCGGAAGGAACCTGATTAAAACCTTCTGCGAACACGCTGGAACTATCTGCATGCCCCACACTCGCCCGGTCTTCTACCAGCCGGATCAATTCAGAATCCTTGGTGAGAATGGATACATTCGTGGCAAAGGCTTTTGTAAGAAATGCCGAACGATCTTCCACTTTTCGAAACGATAAATCGTCCAACAGCCACGGCGGATTTTGCGTGATATCCAGAATCGAAACCCCGTAGCGATGCGTCTCCGTGATGAAAAACCTGCCATGCTCATCAATGCTAAAGCTGACCGGATTTTGTAACATCGGCTCCGCGGCAAAGAGATCAATTTTCAGCCCCGGCGCAAGCTGGAATTTCTTCATCCCCAATTCGGCCTGACTCGACGGCGCATTGGTGGAATGTTGCGCGGAAAGATTCAACGCCCAGGTCAGGAGAACGAAAGAATAAAGATGCCGCACCGGATATTTCAACAAATTAACTACGAAACGCATTGGGGCGATTATAGGAGCAGAGGAGAAGTTTTCAAGAAAACCCAAAAATACGCGCGGCAGATAAGGCCACCGTCATCAGGCAGACGCAATAGGCAGGCACACCCGGATGGTCGTTAATTTTTCAGGTTGTGAAGTGATATGAATGGTGCCCTTGTGAGCCGTCACAATCCATTGCGCGATACTCAATCCCAGGCCGCAGCCATCCACCGCATTATTATGCGAGGCATCACCCCGAAAGAAGCGGTCAAACACCCGTGTCTGCAATTCGGCAGGAATTCCCGGTCCGGTGTTTACAATGCTGAGTTCGGCTGAGCCATTCACGCGTTGAAGTGCAATGCTGACGTTTCCTTTGGCGTGGTTGTATTTGATGGCATTGTCGGTGAGGTTGAGGAGCAATTGGCGCAGGCGATGACGGTCACCGTGCAGGGAAATTTCGTCACATTGTTCCAGCTTCACTTGTACATCACTAGGCTGTGCCAGAATCTGTGCGTCAGCGTAATTGTCCCGCACCAACTCATCCAGACGGACTGGCTCCGGTCTCAACGTAATCAAGCCCGCATCCGCCTTCGTCAACAGTGACAAGCCATCCACAATTTTGGAAAGTCGCTGGACTTCATCGAGCTGGCTGAGTAATCGTTCGCGGTTGTTGGGCGCTTCTTCACGCAAAGCGGTTTCCAATTCCCCGTGCATCACCGTGAGCGGTGTTTTGAGTTCGTGCGAGGCGTGCAGCGTGAACTCGCGAATACGATTAAAGGAATTATTCAATCGTCCCGTCATGGCATTGAAAACCTCGGTGAGCCTGTCCAATTCATCTCCATTGCCAGTGCGCGGCAATTGCTCATGCAGATTTCCTTCGTGAATGCGGGCAGCGGCTTCGGTCAGGGCTGCCACGGGCGTCAAGGCTTTCCGCATCAACCACCAACCGCCACCGAGTCCCAGCACGGCAGCCGGAATTCCCCACCAAACAACTATTTTCACGATGTCGCCAAATCCTTCATCCTGCTCCTCGTGCTCACCGGCGGCTGATTTTGATTCAGGATGCTCGGCGGCTTTTTCCCCCACCAATTCATGATACGAAAGAGCCAATATCACCGCGATGGAGACGAACAAAATGACAGCATACCAAAGAGTCAGGCGGGTCCGTATGGTCATGGCTGCTCCTTCAATACGTAACCCACGCCCCGCACCGTGTGCAAAAGTTTGGGTTCAAACCCTTCGTCCACTTTCTCACGCAGACGTTTCACATAGACATCCACCAGGTTGGTGCCCGGATCGAAATTATAATCCCACACCTTTTCCAGGATCGCCATGCGCCCACAGATACGGCCATTCGAGCGCATCAAAAATTCCAGCAACCGGTATTCACGGGTGGTTAATTCGAAGGTCGTGCCGCCACGTTGCGCTTGACGCGTCACAGTATCGAGTGTGAGATCCGCCGCGCGCAAAACCACCGATTTGGGCTCACCGCCGCGCCGTCCCAGCGAGCGAACCCGGGCAATGAGTTCCGCCAATGCAAAAGGTTTTGACAGGTAATCATCCGCGCCGGCATTGAGCCCTTCGACCCGTTCATCCACTTGCCCGCGGGCTGATAGCAACAACACGGGCGTATTATTTTTTTGCTGACGCAACTGCCGCAGGACACTCAGCCCGTCACGGCCCGGCAGCATGATGTCCATGACGATGGCGTCGAAGGGAGTATTGGCCGCCAATAGCAACGCCTCCGCTCCATCATGCGAGACGTCCACAGCAAAGCTTTCCGCCTGGAGTGCCTTGCGGATAAACGACGCCGTTTTTTTCTCGTCTTCAACAACCAATACGCGCATTGAACCTTTTTATCATAATGACGGCATTTGCCAACCATTCACATTAGTCCCGAAACGGTTGTGCTCACGCCACACTTCGTTTATTTCACCAGAACCTTGCAAAGCGTGCATGAAGCTCAAATGAGAAGATTGTCATGTAAATTTGCCGACCGGCTTTTTCTTAATAGCCATTGTGCTGTTTAGACTACCAATGGCATGGTGTGTTCAAGGCTTAATATGCCGGAATCGTACTCGTAACAATGCTTTTGCTTGTTCGCGTGGTGTGTTAAACTATTCGCCGAATGAATTTATCGACCGTGCCCGTTAATTTTACTGATCCGATCAACGCCAAAATTCTGGCCATTTCGGAAGATCGCATCCAAGGCTTTCAGCGCGATCCATTGGGTGAAATTTCCCGTTTGTCCGGCGTGGAATTGCCACTAGTCATCGAGCGCATTCAAGCCATGGTCAGCGCGGGGACGATTCGCCGCGTTCGCCAAACCTTGCTGGCCACGAACCTGGCGCAAGGTTCTTTGGTTGCCTGGCAGGTGCCGCAAAATAAATTAGACTCCGCGTTCGATTACATGTTCCAGCAAGACCCTTTCTCGGGCCACGTAGTCACCCGTTCCACCGATGCCGCCACGCCCGGTTCCAATTACAAACTCTGGACGACTTTGAAAGTGCCGCAGGGTTATTCCATGACCAAGCATTGCGAATTTCTTGCGAAGCAAACCGGCGCAGAACATTTTCGATTAATGCCCGCGAAACGTCTCTTTGCCTTGGGCGTGGGTCATACCCGTCGGCGCGGCATGGCACCCGGCAGCAAGAGTGAGGAATTGGCCGAGGTCACGGAAGTGCAAGTGGTCCAACTCACTGATGAGGATTGGAAGATTTTGACAGCCTTAAAGCGTGAATTTAAACCGGAGGAAATCCGGGAAAACATCTGGGAAGCACGAGCGGATGAGGCGGGCGTGCCTTTGGAAAAGTTTTGTGCGATTGCTGAGGACTTAAATAAGCGCAAAATTATCGGGCGTTTTTCCACCTTCCTGGAACACGTCAAACCATTGCAGGACGGCGAGCGCGTGACCCGTTTCAATGCGTTGTTTCACTGGGCAGTTCCGGCGGGCAGGGAAATCGAGGCGGGCAGGGAAGTGGGACGGCATCACATCATGACCCATGCCTATTGGCGCGAGGGCGGGCCGGAGTTTCGCAACGTCAATGTCATGGGTGTTGCTCATGGCACGGACAAGGAGTTGGTGTTGGCTCACAAAGCCGCTATTGACGAACACTTGAAGAGCATCGGAATTCCCGTCAGCTACACGAATGTTTTCTGGGGTGGCCGCAGTGAAATCAAGCCGTCTGAAATCTCGCCTTTTGCCTATCAAGATTGGTGCCGGAGCGTCGGCCTTGACCCGGAAAACATGAAGGGTTGAGCGCAGCATTCTTGGGCTGGGAAGTTACGATTTACACTGACGCCGGCCGATTAGCGCGCATGCGTCAGTTGTAAATCTTCAATCCTAAATTGCTTAAGCGTTATACGACCCGGAAGCGACGTCGCCGCCATGTCCGGTCCAGTTGGTGTGAGAGAATTCACCGCGTGGCTTGTCAACCCGCTCGTAAGTATGGGCGCCGAAATAATCGCGCTGGGCTTGCAAAAGATTTGCGGGCAAACGGGCGCAACGATACGCATCATAGAAATTAAGCGCCGTTGAGAACGCCGGGGTGGGAATTCCCTTCTTGGCGGCAAGGGCAACCACGTTGCGCCAGGAACGTTGCGATTCCTTGATGGCTTGCCGGAAAAAGTTATCCAGCAACAGATTGGTCAGCTTCGGTTTGTTGTCGAATGCTTCCTTGATCTTGCCGAGGAAGCGGCTGCGGATAATACAACCTCCGCGCCACATCAGGGCAATGCCGCCGTAATTCAGGTTCCATTTATATTCCTGCGCCGCGGCACGCATCAGCATGTAACCCTGGGTATAGGAAATAATTTTCGAAGCATAGAGCGCCAGGCGAATGTCTTCGATGAACTTCGCGCGATCCGTGCTGATTTTTGACCTTGGCCCTTTCAACTTCTTCGCGGCGGCAACGCGTTCATCCTTCAAGGCAGAGACACAACGGGAATAAACTGCTTCAGCCATTAACGTAATGGGAATTCCCAAATCCATGGAAGATATGACTGTCCATTTGCCGGTGCCTTTTTGGCCGGCAGTGTCCAAAATCTTGTCCACCATCGGCTGGCCATCGGTATCTTTGAATGCAAGAATGTTCGCAGTGATTTCGATGAGATAGGAATCAAGTTCACCCTTGTTCCATTCCGCGAAAACCGGGGCCATTTCATCGGCGGTCATGCCCAGGCCATCGCGCATCAACTGATAGGCTTCGCAGATCAACTCCATGTCGCCGTATTCAATGCCGTTATGGACCATCTTTACATAATGGCCCGCACCATTTTCGCCAACCCAATCGCAACAGGGCACCCCATTGTCAACCTTCGCGGCGATACTCTGAAAAATCTCCTTTACATGCGGCCACGCGGCAGGTGAACCGCCGGGCATGATGGATGGACCGTGGCGCGCACCCTCTTCGCCACCGGAAACGCCGGTGCCGATAAAGAGCAGTCCCTTTGATTCCACATACTTGGTGCGACGGATGGTGTCCTGGAAAAGTGAATTGCCACCGTCGATAATGATATCGCCGGGCTCGAGATGTGGAATGAGTTGTTCGATAAATTCATCCACCGGTGCGCCAGCCTTGACGAGCATCATGACACGGCGCGGACGCTTGAGCAGGGAAACCATCTCGGGGATGGAATGGGCGCCAATGACTTTGGTCCCTTTGGCTTCCTTGTTCAGGAAGTCATCGACTTTGGAAACGGTTCGATTGTAAGCGACCACGGTGTAACCATGGTCGTTCATGTTCAAAATCAGGTTTTGCCCCATTACCGCGAGGCCGATTAGTGCGATGTCCGCTGTTGGTTCCATGTTTTGTTTTCCTTCCGTATTCTGATTGTAGAGCAATTAATTGGAAAAGCCAGTTTAAGCCTGCGCTCCGAGCTGCAAACGGGAATCGGTTTCCAGCAAGGCTTTGAGGTTGGGCCAGTTGGCTTCATTCATTTCGTTGAAAGCGAGCAAATAAACTGCCACCACTTCGTGCGGATGTTTGGCCAGAAGTCCTTCCACAGCCGCGCGCAACTTGGCATCATCCATGGCTGGCGGCAGGTCATCCACCACGCCTTCCTTGTGAGGTATTTCCAATGCGTTAAGAAATTCCACTAGGACGGCATTCTGTTTTTTTACAAGCCAACTGCGGATCATATTGCCCGCGATCATTTCCATGGAGGGCTTGGTCAACGCCGACAACATGGTGGTATGCCGTTGCGCGCGGGGTTGCCGTTCGAGGAATACTGGACGCACCTTGCGGGCCTCGGCTACGGCGCCCAGCGTTGCGCGGTAAAGTGGCTTGTCCGCTTCATAGGTATAGGAAAGGATGTCCGCTGCCAGGGACGGTGACATGAAGCCGAGTAATTCGTGAGACATTAACATATAAAATTTCTTATGGGTCAGGTTCGACGTTTAAATTTTTGTTAAATAGCAATCAAGTAATGGTAGTAAGCGTGATTTTATGTTTTCTGGCAAGCTGCTCGCAAATGTCCGGCTCCAGCAGCAGCGTCCGGCCGGACTCCAATGCCAGCGTGGAAATCCGGGCGACGATGCAGCTTTCGAGCGTCTGCGGGCCGATGCAGGGAATGTCAAAGCGCAAATCATGGTTCTCTTTGGCTACTTTCACTGCCACCGCGCCGCCATCCTTGCCAGCCAATTCTCCGCCGCGCGCCAGGCATTTATCCGTGCCTTCAAAACCTTCCACCTCCAACACGGTGCCATTCTTTACCACGACAATCTGGCCGATTTCCAGCCGGGAAACTTCCTTGGCGATGCGATAGCCAAATGTCACATCCACTTGTTGTTCAGCAGAAAGTTTTGGGCCAAGACTGAAGTTCGTCGCAGGCATCAAAGGTTTGAGCCACGGCGTGGCTTCAATCAATTCCACTCCGTCCTTTTTCAGTTCGTTGGCAATGGCTCCAAAAACGGTATGGGCATTTTTTTCCTTCAGCTTGAAAAGCAAAGCCATCGCGCGCAGGTCGGGCCGCAAATCAAAAAGATTCTTTGGAGAAATTTGTCCGACCATGACGCACCGGCCCACGCTGCGGTCAGTAAAGGCGGCAATCATTTTTGAAAGCTGGCCCACTTTGAGCCAGACAATTTCATCAACCAATTCAGCCAGTTTGGGATCAGTTTCCCCGTCGAATGCCACCGCCACCAGCCGTTTTATTCCCATGCTGCGGGCTTGGCGGGCGAAGACCAGCGGGAGAGAACGATTGCCCGCGATGATCCCAAGAGTATCGACTTGGGTCATCGGTGACCTTTTTTTAACGACATGAATTTCATTAAGACCGGGAGGAACATTCCCCCTCCATGTCGGATAAGTCCGCTATCATCTTGTTTTGCATCGATGTTGTCCAATTTAAGGACAAAAGCGGCGCTTTGTAAACCCACCGATTCACATTATTACCATGTAGAAAAAAGAGGTTTGAGGTTTTGCATTTGCGCGCGGCAATGGCCTGTAATCTGCTTTCGACAAGGCAGCTTCGCATTTATGAACGCGAAGAAGACTTGGCGAACCGTGCCTATGATGGATAGGCGCGGGCTACGATATAATGAAAAGCGAAATTGAACAACCTTTGCAAATGAGGTCTGCCGCCGTTTGGGCGGAAGAGGGGACGGCAACCACACGCCCTCAGAAATCTCCTGAAGTAAAATGGGTGACAGCCCTGGCGGTAACGGTAACGGCAGTGACCATGGCTGGCAGCATCTGGCTGTATATATCCGGTCTCGAAACGTTGCGTTCCCTCGCCGCTCCGGCAGCGGACACGACCAAAGCAGCTTCCACTGTTTCGAAGGTGGTCGATCATGCAACCCACTGGGCGACCCAAATGGGAATGGTAACGGCTGCGGGGGGGGCAGGATTTATTATCGTCACTGTGTTCGGAAGTTGGTGGTGGCAGCAGCGGTCGGCTGGTCGCTCGGTGAAGCACGTCCAGGGGTTACAACGGCGCATTCAAAAGCTGCAAGACCAGCTTGTGGATTCGAAGATCTCGGAAGAGGAAGCGCGCAAGGAGCAGGCTGAACTCGAACAGCGCTTGAACAATCTTTCCCAAACGCATGTTTCCCTCCAGGAAGAACTCAACCAACGCAAGCGGGCGGAAAAATCACTTACCCAGCAAACCCAGAATCTGGAGCGATCCAAGGACGTCTTGGAATTGCACGTGCAAGCCCGCACCCAGGAATTGGTGAAAATGCAGCGTCGCAATGAATTGATCCTTAATTCAGCAGGCGATGGCATTTGCGGCTTTGATTTGCAAGGGAAGGCGACCTTTGTCAACCCTGCCGCCGCCCGGATCACGGGTTGGAAGATTGATGACATGATCGGCAAAACCGAGGAGGAGATATTCTTTTCTCGCAAAGTAAAGAGTGGAGCGGCGGTGTCCAGCATTGTAAAGGATGAGCAGGGGCAGCCCAAGCCTGATCAATTATTTTATCACAAGGATGGCAGTTGTTTCTCAGTGGAATATGTCCGCACGACTATCAAAGAGCAGGGCAGGGAAGTCGGCGCCGTGGTCATGTTTAAGGACATCACGGAACGTAAATTGGCTGAAGACAAACTGGCGCACAAGGCGGCGGAACTGGCTCGTTCGAACGCCGAGTTGGAACAGTTTGCGTTTGTCGCGTCGCATGACTTGCAGGAACCGTTGCGGAAAATCCAGGCTTTTGGCGACCGCCTCAAAACGAAATGTGATGCCGTGCAACTTCAGGACGGGCGGGATTATCTCGAGCGCATGCAGAACGCAGCCGCCCGCATGCAGAGTCTTATTAACGATTTATTGGCGTTTTCACGCGTGATTAAAGCTTCCCAGCCATTTGTACCGGTAAACCTTAATGCGATAACAAAAGATGTGCTGGTTGATTTGGAACATAGCATCGAAAAGACCAAGGCCGTAGTCCAAGTGGGTTCCCTGCCAACCATTGATGCCGACCCGATGCAGATGCGCCAGGTCTTGCAGAATCTTTTGAGCAACGCCTTGAAATTCCAGTCGCCCAATGCGGTTCCAGTGATAAAAATTGAAGCCCAACAGGTAACGCGCGACCAGATTCGCGAAGATGCCGGCTTTCCCAAGCCACCATCTCCCGCCAATCCGGATGACAAATTCTGCGTCCTCACGGTTCAGGACAACGGCATTGGATTTGAAGAAGAATATTTGGAGAAGATTTTTGCGGTGTTCCAACGCTTGCATGGGCGCAGCGAATACGACGGCACAGGCATCGGGCTGGCGGTCTGCCGGCGTATTACGGATCGGCATCGCGGCATCATCACAGCGCAGAGCAAACTGGGAGAAGGCTCGACCTTCATCGTCATTCTTCCGGTGTGCCAGCCAATCACTGAGGTGCCGCAATGAGTGAGATAACCAAACGCGGCTTGATCCTGATGGCGGAAGATGATTCCGATGATTGCCTGTTGGCGAAGGATGCCCTGGCCGAATGCGGTCTGCAGGCGGAGTTGCGCTTTGTAAAGGACGGGGCGGAGCTGATGGATTACCTCCACCATCGCAATGGGTTCAGCGACGATAATTCCCCGCGTCCCTCCATGATCCTGCTTGATTTAAACATGCCTCGAAAAGATGGCCGTGAAGCATTGCGGGAGATTAAAAATGATTCTGAATTGAAGCGCATCCCCGTGGTGGTCTTCACGACTTCCAGGGCGGATACTGATATCGCCACCACTTACGCACTGGGGGCCAGTTCGTTCATTTCCAAGCCAGTTGCTTTTGAGGCGCTGGTGAATGTGATGAAGAGCATTCGCAATTACTGGTTTGATATCGTCCTCTTGCCACAGAAATGAGTGATAAATATGAGTGACATGGAACAGGTAAAAGTTCTTTTGGTGGAGGATGACGAGGATGATTATATCATCGCGCGCGGGCTGTTTGCCGAGATGCGCGGTCGCCGTTTCCAGTTGGAATGGTTCAAATCCTATGATCTCGGTTTGAAAGCCATGCTCCGGAACCAGCATGATATTTGCCTGGTGGATTATCGCCTGGGAGCCAAGGATGGAGTTGAACTGCTGAAAGAAGCGCTGCTCAAAGGCTGCAATGCTCCCATTATCATCCTAACCGGTTTGGGTGAGCATCAGGTTGATATTGAAGCGATGAAGGCCGGGGCGGCAGATTACCTGGTTAAAACCAATCTTCAAGCAGACGCTCTCGAACGGTCAATTCGCTACGCCATGGAGCGCAAACGCGCGGCTGCATTGGCTGCCTTTGAGCAGGCCAGTCTGGCGGCCCTCGGTGCTGATGTTGGACTGGCTCTGACGCAACGTGAACCCTTAAGCGCAATTCTCTATCGTTGTGCCGAAACAATGGTTCGCTACTTGAACGTTCACCTCGCGCGAATTTGGATCCTGGAGATGGATGGAAAGGAACTTCAACTTAAAGCCAGCGCAGGAGCTGTCAATGATGTTGAAAGCGGAACGAATCCACTCGTTAAAATTTCACCGGGAAAATTTTTGGGAGATGGAAAGCCCATTTTAGTCAACAGGGTAATGGGAGATGAACGGGTGCCGTGCCAGGAATGGGTGCAGCGCGAGGGAATTGTTTCTTACGCCGGTTATCCGCTGGTGCTGGAAGATCGGGTGATTGGCCTGATGTCAATTTTTTCCCTGAATCCACTTTCACAGGCGGTGATTCAGGAGATGGGCTCGGTGGCGAATGGCATTGCCTTGTGCATCGAGCGCAAGAAGTCCGAAGAAGCGTTGGACGCCAGTGAGGTGAAATACCGTTCCGCGGTGGAAAATATCAGTGAAGTGGTTTTCCAGATGAATCAGTTTGGCCACTGGACGTCGCTTAACCCCGCCTGGACAGAAATAACCGGTTTTGAAGTAAAGGATTCGCTCGGGACGCTTTTCCTGGAGTACGTCCACCACGATGACCGCCAGCGTAACAGTTACATCTTTTTGCAGTTGATTGAGCAAAAACTGGATTATTGCCGATATGAAACTCGTTTATTGACGAAAGACGGCAAGGTGCGTTGGGTGGAAATTTACGGCCAGCTTACGCTCAATACTGATGGAAGCATTTTAGGAACATCCGGCAGTTTGACTGATATTACCGACCGGAAACAGGCCGAAACCCAGATCCAAAAATTGGCGGCGTTCCCTCAGGTCAATCCCAACCCGGTGCTGGAATTTGATGCCAGCGGTGCAGTGACCTATTTCAACGATGCCGCCCGGGAACTGGCCAATTCTTTAGGGCAATCCCATCCGCTCGCCATTCTGCCGCCGAATGCTTCAGATATCGCGCGTCAATGTCTCACCGCCGGCCAGAACAAGCTCCGCGAAGAAATCTCCATTGCCGACAAAACAATTTCCTGGTCGTTTTTTCCGATTGCCGCCAGCAGCGTTATCCATTGTTACGGCACAGACATTACCGAAATCCTCAACCTCGAGGCGCAATTCCGTCACTCGCAAAAGCTTGAATCAGTGGGACAATTGGCGGCTGGTGTAGCACACGATTTCAACAATATTCTCACGGTTATCCAAGGTTACTCGGACCTGCTAACTGGGCGGTGTGATGGAGACAGCACCCTGACCACACCGTTAAAACAGATTTCGGCTGCAGCCCGCCGCGCTTCGGCTCTCACCCGGCAATTATTGATGTTCAGCCGCAAACAGGTCCTGCAAACCAAGCCGATTGATTTAAATAGCGTGCTTCGCAATCTTTCCAACATGCTCGTCCGGCTTCTGGGGGAGGACGTTGTGGTGGAAACGAACTATGCGCCTAATCTCCCGGCGATTGAAGCAGATGCCGGCATGATCGAACAGGTGATAATGAACCTTGCGGTAAACTCGCGGGATGCGATGCCCAAAGGCGGTCAATTGATAATCACCACTTCCGTATTGGAGGTTGATGCGGCTTACACTCTGCAACATTCGCATGCCCGGGTTGGCAAGGCGGTCTGTCTGAGCGTTACCGATACCGGTTCGGGAATGGATGCCAAAACGTTAAGCCGGATATTCGAGCCGTTCTTTTCCACCAAAGAGGTGGGCAAGGGAACCGGCCTGGGTTTGGCCACGGTTTATGGAATTGTCCGGCAGCATGAAGGCTGGATTGATGTGAAAAGCCAGGTTGGCGTTGGCACTACATTTAAAATTTTCATACCTGCCTCTGCCAAGAGCAGTGAATCTGTGACCGAATTTTTGCCAGCAAATAAATTAGTGGGTGCCGGACGGAATGAAACCATTCTGCTGGTGGAGGATGAGCCGGTGTTGCGCGAGATGGTGAAAGAAGTTCTGTTGGGGAATTCCTATCGCGTCCTGGAAGCTGCGCACGGAGTTGAAGCGTTGAAGGTTTGGGATGCGGAAAACGGAAAGGTGGACTTGCTGCTGACCGACATGGTGATGCCGGAAGGCATGACCGGCCGGGACCTGGCAAGGCAGTTGAAGTCGCGCCAACCGCGACTGAAAGTAATTTATACCAGTGGCTACAGTCCGGACGTAATGACTGATGATCCCGAATTGCGCGGAACCCCATTTCTTTCGAAACCGTATCCCGCCTCCCTCCTCATTCAGTTGGTGCGGGACTGCCTGGATACCGAGCCAAAAGCAAATTAGCATTGGGAAAAGTATCACGGCTGACATTTTTCCTTTGACAGCCCGCCGGTTTGGTAGTGGCATGGAGGAATGTTGCTTATGAAACGAGTAATCCTCCTGCTGATGACCGCTTTGATCTCTGCCACTGTTTTTGCCGCAGACAAGGACACGCGCTGTTTTGAGATGCGAACCTATTACGCTGCATCGGGAAAACTGGATGAATTACATGCCCGGTTTCGGGATCATACCATGAAACTTTTTGAGAAGCATGGGATGAGCAACATCGGTTATTGGACGCCGGTGGAAAATCCCGAGAATAAATTAATTTACGTGCTCGCTTATCCCAGCCGTGAAGCCCGGGAAAAATCATGGAAAGAGTTCATGGCTGATCCTGATTGGAAAGCGGCATCCAAAGCTTCGGAGGAGCATGGGAAATTGGTGGTCAAAGGGGAGTCGGTCTTTATGACGGCGACAGATTATTCCCCGGTAGTGAAAGCATCGCACAGCAAGGAACCGCGCTTGTTTGAATTACGTACGTATCATGCTTCACCGGGAAAGCTGGATGATCTGCATGCCCGTTTTCGTGATCATACCATGTCCTTATTCTCCGGGCATGGAATGAACAACATCGCGTATTGGGCGCCGATGGAACAGAAGGATGGAGCAGGGGAGACGCTGATTTACATAGTCGCGCACAAGGACAAGAGTGCAGCGGACGCATCGTGGAAAGCATTTCGCGCGGATCCGGAATGGATCAAGGTCAAGACAGCTTCTGAAGCGAATGGCCCTCTGACCATCAAAGACGGCGTGAAATCTGTCTTCGTGACGCCAACCGACTATTCGCCTACGAAGTAGAACAGACAATTGTCAGGGCAAACCACCCGGCGTGGGTTGTATTTCCAGCGCCAGTTCTTCGGCGGGATAAGTCCATATCTCCGCGAGTGTGGGATGGTAATGCGGCATCGCCGCCAATTCCTGAACCGTCATGCGCTTGTACATGGCGGTGACAATTTCATGAATGAGTTCCCCGCCAACCGGGCCGATGCAACAACCGCCGATGATTTCGCCGGTAGTGGGATTCGCGAGTAACTTCACAAAGCCGTCCTTTGCTTCCATGATCATGGATTTCCCATGATCGTTGAAAGGATAACTGGCTGCGCGATAAGGAATGTTCCGCGTCAGGCACTCTTTTTCGGTCAAGCCCACAGTGGCAAGTTGCGGCTCAGTGAACACCACCGATATCATGAGCCGATAATCCATCCGGCGCGGCTTGTCCGGAAACGCAATATTATGGGCGGCAGTTTCTCCCTGAAGCACCGCAATATGCACAATCTCATGCGGTCCCGTGCAATCACCCGCCGCGTAAATATGTTTTGCGGAAGTTTGCATTTCTTCATTGGTGACGATGCGTGTGCCTTCCGTCGTCACCCCGGCTTTTTGCAAATCCAATGATGCCGTGTTGGGAATACGACCGAGCGCAAACAAAGCTTCTTCCGCTTCGACGCGCACTTCATGGGCTCCGTGCAGGAAGGAAACTCCTTTGCGTCCCTCTTTTTGCCAAGCGTCCGTGAGCTTGGTGTTGGTATAGACGGTTAACCCCTCGCGCCGGAAAACGCCTTCCAAAACATCAGTGGCATCCGTATCAAACTCGTGCAAAACATGGGTACTGCGTTGAATCAAGGTGACCTTCACGTCAAACCGCGCGAAGAACTGGGCAAACTCCATCCCTACCGACCCGCCCCCCAAAATGATCATGGACTTGGGAAGTTTCTTGAGCGCGAGAGCGTCGTCACTGTTGATATAATCCAGCTTTTCAAGGAAGGGCAGGGGATCAGGCGCCACCGTGGAGCCGGTGCTGATGATAAAATTTTTCGCGGTAAGTTTTTCTCCGGTGCTCAACGCGAGCGTATGCTTGTCCGTGAAGCGCGCCTCGGCACGAATAAATTTAAAAGTATTCTCTTCCAGTTGCAGGCGGCGATAATCCGCAAATTCCTTGATCAGCACATCCTTGCGCGCCATGACCTTGGTGAAGTCAAAAGTAACTTGTTTAGACTGGATGCCCCAGGGCTCGGGATGCTGGGCCAGATGTTTTACTTCCGCCGCGTAGAGCAACGCCTTGGTGGGCATGCAACCGCGCAGGATGCAGAGGCCGCCCACTTTCTTGCCGCCTTCGATCACGGCGGTCTTCAAATCCGCATTGGCAGCCGTGCGGGCCGCGGCATAACCACCGCTCCCGCCGCCAATCACGACCACATCGTAATCAAACTCTTTCATTGATTAAGCATGGAATCGACAAGAGGCGTTTTCAAATGTATTTGGTGAAATAAGGATCGGAAGTGCGGTTGACAGAAAGGCCATGCCTCCCGATTATTGGGATATGAACGAACTCATTTATCCCCGCAGTCCCCGCGAAACCATGGCTGGTTGGGTTTACCTGCCGCGCTTTATTGATAAGATCCGCCTGCACCTGACGGGCAAGTTGCATCCTGATTATCAAGCCAACTTCACCAAGGGCTTCGACGGGGCCTGGCTCAAGGCAGCGGGGGTGACTCCTGAACAGATGATTGAAGTGGTCAGAAATTCCGTCACGGATGGTCAGGTGGCAGATTGGGTCGCCAGGAACGTCAAGAAGTCAGACGCGGAGAAAGCTGAATTTCGGGAATTTCTGCTCAAACGCGGAACCGAGGGAGGAGAAGTTACCGAGCGATTGATTATGCGCAAAAAGGAAGCCGGTCTGGAAAGCCGCGATGATATCAAGACCTTCGTTGACTTTATTGACGCCGACGAGAAGCGGATCTAGCCGCGATCTCAAGGGTGGGGCACGAAGCCCAATTGCGCGACGATTTCCTGTCCGCGAGTGGACTGGACGAATTTAATAAAATCGTTCGCCGCCTGGACTTCTTTCCCCTTATTCGTGTAAAGACGCAGGGTGCGGTTGTAAGGGTATTTGCTTTCATTCACCGAAGCATTGTTGGGTGTCACGCCGTCAATCGATACTGCTTTGGCGCCGGTCTGTTTTGCGAGATCAATGCTTGAATAACCAATTCCGTTTGCGTCTTTGGCCACTTCTTGCACGATTCCCGCGTAGTTAGTGGCGGTGGTCGGAGCATGCGCGTAAGATTTGTTCTCCATCGCCAATTCTTGAAAGCCAAGGTAAGTGCCAGAAATCGGATCGCGGACGTACAAATGAATCGGAGCATCCGGTCCTCCCACTTCTTTCCAGTTTTGGATGGTTCCGGTAAAAATATCCCTCACCTGAATCTTGGTCAGATTCCCAACCGGGTTTGCCGCATTTACTATGACTGCCACGCTATAGGCGCCAATGACATGTTCGTTTAGTTCGATACCGTGCTCACGGGCCTGCTCCTCCTCTTCCTTGGTCGGTATCCGCGAACTGCCTGCGATGTCGCAAAGGCCAGCGCGCAATGCGGCAAGTCCGTAACCGGTTGCCTTGGTCTCGAGATCGAAAATGGCTGAAGGATGGTCTTTCTTGTATTCTGCAATCAATCGCGGAGCCAATTCTTCTCCAATAGTGTTCGAACCGCGAATGACGACTTTATTTCCAGCAGTTGGTGCCGGGGGAGGTGTTGGATTGTTCGCCGGACAACCGGCGGCAATGATCCCCAGCAAAAATAAACCAATGCTTCTCAGGAAGATCGTTTTGCGGGAGTGGAACCATTCTTTGCAGAAATTTGTTTGCATGGTTTGGTCTTTCGTTTTACGGGGAACAATCGCGAGAAGCATTCTCATTAATTACCTGAATATTTCAAGTAAAAAGAGTTCATGCGCGGGCTTTACTCCGCGTTCGCAGAAGTCGGCTAATAGACCGATCGTGGTGGAGCTGCCAACCAGCCTGACTATTTAAGGGGAGAGTGGCTTGATGGCGCGGACGCGATAGTAATTCTGGTTGCCAAAATCATCAAAACCGATGTTGCCCGCGCCAAGTGAAGTAAATGTGAAATAGACGCTCCATGTGGACGCATTGTCTAATGTGGTGCGGCGTTGCACTTCATAAAAACGCGTGGGTTGGGTTGTCCAGGCCATGGTGTTATACGTGCCACTGCGATGATAAAAGGTGATACGGAGATAATCGTTGGCATCATTTGGATTCGTGCCCGCAAGGTATTCCTGGAGGTTCGTAGCGCCATCACCATCTGGATCGGCATTGGCGTCGACCCCTCGGCCTCCAAAATTCTCCACCTGCCACGGCAACGGCAATCCATTGAGATCAACGAGGCCGGGATAAAGAGTATCAGTCCGCACGCGGGCCACGGCATTGCTCAAGCTGATCCAGCCGCAATTCGCGCTCCAGGCGTACCCGCTCAGATTGCCGGTTGCCAGGTTGACCTTGGGCGCGCCGGTGCTCTCAAAGTTGATCCAACCGATGTTCGCGCCGTAAGCATAACCACTCAAGTTGCCCATGCCATCCTGATTGACTCCAAAATCCGTGCCGGAAAGATTTTGATAACGAACACTATTGGCCGGGCTGCCATTGCCGAGATTAATCCAGCCAACATTGGCGGCATAAATGTAGCCAGAACAAACGTAATCGCCAATGACGGCGCCGCTGTTGGTGTCTCCGCGCCAATCGGCCCAGCCCAGGTTTGCGCCATAAGCGTACTGGTTGGTGGCATTAATGGTGGTGGCGGCAGGAACCGCGATAAGAGAACCGAGCAGCAATAACAAAACTGTATAAAATTTCATGGCTTGGATGGGGCGGCTATATGTTGTCAAAAGTAAATCACGTATCGGTTGTTTAAAAGACAAAATTTCCCAGCGCATTGGTCGCGGTGGACAAGGATTGGATCGGCGCAAAGTTAGCGCCTGAGGTAGGACTATAATTAACGGTATTGCCGCCGGAACTGTTGCGGAATACCAGGTCTGAGCTGCTCGCGAGAATTCCCGTGCCGGCATTGTCGCGCACTTGATTGCCTTCGATGCGACTGCTGGATCCGCTGATGGTGCGAATGCCGGCCGCTGAAGCGCCATTACCCAGACCGTTGGAGCTGGCGTGGTTTTCCACCACTACCGAATCTCCACTAACAAAAATGCCAGAAGCCTGATTTTGGCTGGCGATGCACTGTCTGACTGTGCCCCGGACGCCAAGGTTGATGCCATGGCCCGCCACGCCATTGCCATTGGCATTGGCAGTGCAGCCGGTTACGGTGCATTGATCGGTGCCAGAAATGCCGTTGGTGCGATTAAAATTCGCGGTGCAATCACGAATGGCGCCACGAGCACCCACTTGAATTCCATGCATATCATTGTTCAGCATACTGCACCCGGTGACCTTGCATTCATCCAAGGTATAAATGCCGGAGCTGGTATTATTATTCGCCACGCAGTCACGAATCACCGTGTTGGCGGCAGCCTGGATGCCGAGGGTGTTATTGTTCGCGATGCAATCGCTTATCGTGGCATTGCCAAAGCTATTAATCCCGGGGCCGTTAGCATTGTAAGTCACTGTGCAACCACGTATGACGCAATCACCGCCTACGACGATGCCATTGAATTTATTGGAGGAGGCAATGCTATCATTGACCAGGGAGGTATCGCCAGTGGTGATTCCGCTAACGCCATTACCAGACGCCGTGCAGTGGCGGATGGAACCAAACCAGCCGACAGCCAGGCCGGTGGCATTTGGACAGTTAAAGGCATTCACCCGTTCCAACTCACAGTAGTAGGTATAGTTGGCGTCCACAGCCCCACCGGGCCAGCCACGCAGGAGCCCATGGCGGATGATGATGTTGGTGCGCGAGGCATTAAAGGAACCCGCGACTATTCCCTTCGTCGCGCCAGCCACACCAGTCAGCACAAAACCGTTCAAGTCCAGCGTAACATCATTGGCCACGATATTGATGCCAGCCTTGCTGCTGACGCCGGTGATATTTGTAGTCAAATAGTAAGAGCCCGGCTGATTGATAATAAATTGGTTGGCGGCATCGCCGGGCGTGTGCGCGGCATCCACGGGTATGCGCGCTTCAACTTGATCCAGTGTTTTCATGGTCGCGGCGGGAGCACCGGGCGGAGTAAGACTGCCCTGGCCGAACAGCAACGAAGGAAAAGCCAAAGCCGCGAACAATGAAGAGGGAACAAGTAGCTGGAGTATTTTTTCATAACGTTCTAATCCATGATGAAATCTGGCCATAGTATTTCAAAAGGATCGGAACCAAATTTTCCAACGATACCCCAGTTAAAGCCCCAGTATCTTCACCACCAAATTAGTGTAATCATGGACTTGGGGTTGGAATGGTCAAGCGTGGAGTGCTGCAGAAAAAGTTGATTTCCCGATTCGGCTCAATGCTCTGACCGTTGATAGAATCCCGTCTTCTGCTTTTCCATTTTTGGCGCCCAAACTTTTATATTTCCAATTTTGCCGGTGTCATCAAAAGAGCCGAAGCCGAGATAACCGGAAGTGAAGGTTTTATCTTCTGCGACCATGATTGGTTTCGTCAGGTCATCGAAATAGACCTTGATCGAACCATCGGAAATTTTGCGTTCCACACGGACTTTATGCCAGGCGTTGGTGGTTTCCCATTTGATGCCGCCGGTGGTTTCCCTGGCAATGTTCTCCCGCTCCTTGTTGTTCACGATGAAAATATTGTGAGCATGGGGATCAGCATTGCTGGCGAGGTGGGTATAATAAAATTCTGTCGGACTCTTCATCCCAAATACAAGGCACATATCGCGATGCCCGTATTCGCGGGTAGTGGAGAGCAACTCGACTTCGAGAATGAAATCACCAACCACCTTATCCGCAAGGACCGCGATATTCACTGGTGAACGAACAGCGGGTTTGTAATCGCTCTGTTTTACTAATTCCAACGAGGAGTGATTGTTTATTTGCGAAAGTTTCCACGCCTTGGGATCAGCCATTACAAAATCTTGCAGTGCCTTCGCCTTGGAAAAATCCTGCTGGTAAACCAATTTATAACCTTTGGGCAGGGTGGGGACTTGGTCTTTGGCGCTGGTCAGCGTTGCCATCACTGACATCGTAACGGTGAGAAGGAATATCAGATGATGCTTTTTCACAGATTTATATGATCGGAAATAATTTGAGTCACCGGTCGTTTACTCGCTATAGGCAAAGCAAACGACCATGTGATAGTCAGCCGCGTTGTCACCAACGCAGCCATAGTTAAATTCACGCAATTTTGGGGACGACAAACGGTTTGCGATATTCGCGGGTCAGCAGATGATTGGCCTGCCGGTTATTCGTAAACCGTTCGGTGATGCCATCCATCTTCAGAAATGCCCCGAGCGCGGCCGGAGTCTTTGCCAGGTCCACATTGTTCACCTTCAGGTGTTCCTCCATGCGCGCCAGGGTTTCACACATTTCCTTGTTGTCCTTAATGGCTTCATGAATTGCGCCCGGCTGCATTTTTTTGCCGAGCCGATGGGAGATATTTCCCGTGTGACACAAGGCGCTGGAGAGATGACCCTGCAAAATATCCGCATTCAGATCGGAATATTTCCGGCTACGCACCCCTTTGATGAAATTGGCGTAATGGCTTTCCTCGCCTTCAAAAGTCTTTAGTTCGCGGCCTTTGAGATCGTAGGCCACCGCCTTGGTGTAGCTGGGAATGGTCAGGTAACCGAACTCGCAATGAATGACGACGCCAACGCGCGAGCCAAGATACTCGTCCATCTTATTGGAGCCTTCCTTGGAAGGCAAACCGCGGACTTCGAAAATCAATGGAGCGGTCGGGTAATCGTGGCAAACGATGAGCGTGTTGGGCGTCTGGCCGTCATCCTCGTAACTGAGGCGACCGCCAATAGTCATGATCCGGGGCGAGAGTGCGGTTTCACCGAGCGCCCAGCGCGCAATATCCATTTGATGAATGCCCTGGTTGCCAAGATCGCCGTTGCCGGTATTCCAAACCCAATGCCAATCATAGTGCAGTTTGGCGCGGCGAAGCGGTTCCATCGCGGCAGGGCCAGTCCACAGATTGTAATCAACTGACTTGGGAACCGGTTGCGGGCCGGTGGTCTTACCGATGCTGGGGCGTCGCTTGTAGCAGAGGCCGCGAGCTACTTTGATTTTACCGAGGTTTCCGGCGCGCACCCATTCGATGCCTTCTTTTAGACCCGAACTGGAACGACATTGAGTGCCGGTCTGAACGATACGATTATGGAGTCGGGCGGCTTCAACAAGCTGGCGACCTTCCCAAACATTGTGCGACACCGGCTTTTCCACATACACATCGCGGCCGGATTGAATGGCCCAAATCGCGGCGAGCGAATGCCAATGGTTGGGCGTGGCGATGCTTACAGCATCGATGTCTTGATTCTCCAGCAGTTTGCGGATGTCGGTATAGCCGGTGACGTCCTGCCCTTTGCCTTTAAATTTTTTGACTTCCTTGTTCAGCACGTCGGAATCTACATCGCACAGCGCGACAATACGGACGCCTTTGACATTGCGAAAACCAGCGAGATGATCCTGACCGCGTTGGTTGAATCCCACGATGGCGATGCGGATGTCTTCATTTGCGCCGCGCACGCGCGCATTGACGGGCAGGGCGCGAGCGCCGGTTTTTTGAGTCGAGCAGCCACTCAGGATGGGCAAGGCACTCAAGGCCGAGGCGGCAACCAGCGAACTCTTTAGAAAACTGCGACGATCCATTTCTTTCATAAGTTGTAATTGTAATTACGGATTACAGACGCGGAATGATGGCGGTTTATTTAGATTTAGTGGAAGCAGGCCGGATATACTCATTATACTTTTCAGCAACTTTAGCCTGCTTCTCATCGCCTTCATGCAAATAGAAGCGATAGCGGAAGGTGATGCTTTTGCCTTTGGGAATAGTAAGGTCGCCGGCGTGCGCAGGCTTTTTTTCAAAGTCATGCAAGCCGAAAGGATTGGCGGCGAACAATCCGTAATCACGGACATGCCACGTGGTGGGATGCCCGGGATTATCGGGATGATCAAAAATCGCAATGCCAACGGTTTTGCCATTTACAGGGCCGTAATAGTCGCACCAATCGGCGTGCTTGCCCCAAGTTTCATCGTCCCGGACACCTGCGCTATTGACGATATGTCCATGGCCGACTTTGCCCTTCAAGCGCATGGTTTCCGCCAACCGCACCGCCATAGTGCCTTCCTTGGTATCGCCGAGAGTCACATCTCCTTCGGAGGCATGAATGGTGATTTCAAAGTCAAAGAGGCGAACCCTGTCTTGATTATAGATTCGCAAAGTGCGGTCGTCGGTGCAAATGGTCGAGCCATCATGAGCCACCCATTTATTGCGTGATTTGATCATGCCAAATTTTTTGCCGGATTTGATTTCAGTAAATTTATCATGAACGATTTTGCCGAAGTCCTTTGCTTCCGACCAAAAATCGTGACCGTTCACCGAACCGTGGGCGAACCACAACGACCGATGATGTTGATGATCGTGTTCTTCATTTTCGGGACTGTTCATCGGCCAGTTACGAGTCATGGGCGATTCGTCTGGGCCAACCAGGGGATAGAAATAGGGGCGTGGAACATTCTTGAAATGGTATTCCGTGAATAATTTGCCATTGATGTCCACGCGCAGGCTTTCGGGTCCTTCCTTGATTTGTATGCCGGTTTTTTCTTCCGGAGCGGTGAACGCGCTTTGAGTGGCGGCAAGTCCGACAAGCAGAAACCACACAAACAATAATCCGCGTTTTGAATTCTTCAGGGACATGGATTAATCATATCTGCCCGAATTAAATCGGGTCAATGGCAATCAGGCGCGAACCGGTCAAAATCTATTTGCCGGAAGCCCTGCCTAAATCCTGTAGTCGAATATTTCGGAAACGCACTTCACTGTTTTTACCAGCATGGACTTGCAAGGCAATCAGGCCATCCGCATCCATGGAATCAACATAGTCAGTGGCAGGAACGCCATTGACCCAGGACTTGATGGAATCACCATTGCACACGATGCGATATTTATTCCATTCGCCAATTTTAAAAGCTTTGCGCGCCGGTTCGTTGCCTTTCAAATTTTGCAACCACCCGCGCCGGCCTTGTTCATAAAGGCCTCCAGACCAGGCACGAGCCGAAGGGTCCACTTCAATCTGATAGCCGACCATGACATCCTTGCCATTGATGTGGCTGCGAACCTGAACACCGGAGTTGCCGGAGGTGATGTTCACTTCCAGTTCGAGGATGAAATCGCCGTAGGTTTTTTTAGTGCAGAGCCAGCCATGGCCGCCCTTGCCGGTTCTGCCGACAATTATTCCATCTTCCACGGAGAAGTTGGCTTGGCCGCGGTTCGTCCAGCTGTTGAGTGTATGACCGTCGAAAATCGGTTTGAGACTGGTATCGGTGTGGGGATGTTGGCAGCCAAGGGCGAATGCGAGGACAGCTAATGGCAACAGGAAAAAAGTCCGTGAGCAGAAGGAAAAGCGAGGCTGATTTATTGACATGAGTTGAATGAACACGGACGGGGCAGAATTTACAAGGACAAGAAGTCGAGCCTGTCAATTTATGCGGTTTTCTTCTGCGCGGTTGCCGGTTGAAAAACAAGCACCTGTTCCTGACGAATCCAGCCGATGCGTTGCGTTGAGTCGGTCACCTGATACCAACCGTCCTTGCGATCAAGAATGGTCAGTTCAACACCGTCGCGCACTTTGTATGCGGTTTGAGATTCATCGAGTGGACCATTGCGGATTTCAGCTTCGCCGGTTACCACGATGGCGGACTGGGTAAAATAATCGTTGAGCGTGGTGCCCAGGCAGACGACTAAAAGAACAAAGGCAAGGCTGACGACAACAATGAATTTTTGCAAACCCTGCTTCAATTCCGGACGCCATTGGACCAAGGCCAGCAAAAGGAACATCAGCCAAAAGCTGCCAACCGTCAGCAAAGTCCATTCATTTAAGGTCAAGGTTCCCAACCAGCGATGCCAGCGGTCCATGCGGTAGTTTGAACCGCCACGCGCCTGGGTGCGGGCAAATTGCAAATTGGCGCGGAGTTCTTGATCGCGTGGGGCGAGTTGCTCAGCTTGCCGGTAGGAGGCAATCGCGCGGCCGACCTGGCCTAGCTTGAACAAGGCATTGCCGCGATTAAAATAAAGCGCCGCTGTAGCATTTCCAGTCTCAATCAGTTTGTCATATGCTGAGGCGGCGTCTGCGTATTTCCCTTGTTCGTAGAATTTATTTGCCTGCTCAAAGCGGGGAGCCGTGTCGTCAGCTTGCGCTGGCATCGCCAACAAAGTGACTAGAAGAAACAGGCACATCATGACTCTGCCAATCCGGAACAGCTGGGTAAACTGAATTGCGCTCATGCTTTTATCTTCTTCAGTTCGTCCAACGCGGTTTTTACCTTGGGAATCAAAGAGAGCAGTTCCTGGTTGGTGCTGTGCCGGGCATAGCGCGCCTGATTGCATGCGTGAAACAACTCGCGGAGCAGAGTGAGCGTTTCCTCGGGCACCCCGAGTGGCCGCAACCGTTCATCAATGACTGCCTCAGTAATGGCGGAAGCCGGCAAATCCAGCCGTTCGCCGAGTTGTTCCTGCAATAAACGGAAAACGGTGGCAAAGAAAACTTCGGTTTGATTGCCTTGCGCCGCTTGTTGCAATTCCTTCAAGCCATTGCGGATACTTACCTCTACCTGACGTTGACGACGCAAACGTGGGTTATTGGCGAGTTTTTCCTTTTGTTTGCGGATCGCCAATAATGAAATCCAGCCGAGCAGGGGAATTCCTTGCAGCGTGATAAACCAAGGCTGCCTGATTAATAAGGGACGCGCTTCAGTCGTCATACCGAGCCGTGGCTTGATATGAACAATATCCTGCGCTGGTGGCGGATTGCTTTCCATTAAATTTGAAGCATCAGACAAGGTAGGCGGAGGCAGGGAGGCGGCACTGGGACGAATCGTCAGCGGCACTGCAGGTTGAGCAAGGGTGCGATAAGCTTTTTGATCTGGATCAAAATAACTGAACGAAAATGCGGGCAATTCCCGGGTTTCCATGCTCATAGGAACAACCGTAAGGGCGAATGATTTGGTTCCCGTCATTCCCAGGGGATCGCCAAGCTGGACTTCGCTGGTCGGTGGATAATGCTTAAATTGGTCCCAGCTTTTCTGTTCCGGCAACGTTACGGAATCAAGCGCGCCGCGACCGGAGATTTGGACTTTGACGGTGATGGGATCGCCCACGGCGACATTAGTCGGGCTGACCGTCATGGCGAGCGTGTAATTTCCGACCGCACCATTAAAACCGGGCGGCACATCTTTTGAAGGCAATGGAAGCACCTGCAAGCTCTGCGGATCGCTTTGAAGAGGGAAGGATTGGAAATCGACCGGCCGTCCAAAAAAATCATAACGAGAATCCGGCTTGGGAAGATTGACCGACATGGTGGCTGGCCCGAGTTCAAGCTTGCCGACTTTTACAGCCACTACATAGGTTTTGAATGTTAAGACATTAAATCGCTGGTTGTTGATGACCGTGCTGGTTTGGGTGGGTTGGGGCATTTTGCCGACAATAAAACCTTCCTCCTTGAAGTGAGGCATTTCCGAAAGTTGAGCTAATTGGACGAACAGTTGAATTTCAACCGGAAGAATTTCGCCCACATAAATTTCGCTCTTGGGCACGATCAATTTCAAAGTGCCGCTTTGAGGATTAGCCGCGCTGGTCGGCAGGGGAGTGCCGGCTTTCAGCACAGTCAATTTAATTGGCTGGCTCTGTAAATTTTGTCCTTCGACTTCAGCCGCCAAAGGCGGAATGGAATATTCACCGGGCTGGGCGGGGACAGCCTGATACATATATGACACTGAAGCCGTGGCCTGTCCGCCGCCAAAGGAAGTTTGGCTGGAGTAACCAGTGTATTGAATCCTGAGGTTGGCAATCGCAGGAATTGCCGGGATGCCCTTGGGAGTTCCACCTTCAAAAGTGAGGGTGAGAGTTGCACTTTCGCCCTGACTAATGGTGTCCCGATCGAAGGAAGTGATGAAACCAGCCGACATGCCAGTGACGGACATGCCGAGAAGAACTGCCAAAACGAGCAACGAAGCCGCCCCCCGGTTTAAGCGGGAAGAAGCGAAGCGTTTATTTTTTAACCGTTGCAACAATTTCAGCATGAGCCTGTTGTCCAAAGAGTTTTGCCTGTCGTATCCGTCTGCGCAAGCATCCACTTCAACTTGCGCGGTATTCTTCTTTACCCGGCGGCAAGCCATAGGTGATTTACTAAACGTCTTATGGACAAGTGAAGCGCAAAATTGTTCGCGCTAAAATGGTTGAAGTGGGCCAAGTGCCGTTCTAAATTAAAAGCATGGCAGGAAAAGTCGGCTTGGAAGGGTTTGAGCAGTTGCTGATTGCGGGCGGGTTGCCGGAGTTGGGGCCGGGGCCGCGGGCGAATGTGCTGCCTCATGCTGCGCTGGATGAAACCCTGCGCCAGCTTCTATCCCATTCAGATTTGCCTTCGGTTAAACAGGAATTGATTCGTGCCTTGATCCTACTTTGGCATGATCGTATGGACGCGGCGCATGCCATCGCGCAGGGCATCGAGGATGCGGATGGCAGTTTCCTTCATGGGATCGTGCATCGCCGCGAACCTGATTACAGTAATGCGAAATATTGGTTTCGGCGGGTGGGGGACCATGCCTGTTACCCTGAGATTGCCCGCAGAACCGCCAGTTTGCTGGGAGTGAAAGGGGCGCGAGATTTGGAGTCAAAGCTGGTTTTGAATGGTAAGTGGGATGCACTTGCTTTTATTGACCTGTGCGCGGGAGTCGCCGGAGGGCCGACAACTGATCCGCAAGTGTCATTGCTGCGTGAGGTGCAGGGCATCGAATCCGAAGCGTTATTAGAGCATTTGGTGAATTCAAATTAATGCTTCACGAGTGCATTCACTAAACCATCAATTGTATGCGGCTTGGCTTCGGCGGTTGGAGTAAGACCTAAGGCAGTCAAAGCTTTGCTGGTTTCAGGGCCAATCGAAGCCAATTTGATTTGAGGATATTTTTTCAACAGGGCGGGCAGGTCAAACCGGGCGTGGAAATTTTCCACGGTGGAACTGCTGGTGAAGGTGATCCAATCAGCGCCGCCTTCGATTAATTTCGCAGCGGCTCCATTCGCATCTTCGGTTTCGGGCACGGTGCGATAGCAGGAAATGTCATCCACGATCGCACCCATGGCTTCCAATGCTTTCGGCAATTCAGGATTGGCTACTTCAGCGCGCATCAAAAGAATCTTCAGATTTTCGATGCTTTCGAAATCGGCGAAGGCCTTGGCGATTTTAATGGTGATATACTCTTCCGGCATCAAATCCACCTTTAAGTGAAGTTCCTTTAGCCTCGCAGCGGTGGCGGGGCCGACAGCGGCGATACGCACACCGCCGATATCGCGCATGTCTTCGAAAGCCTTGAAGAAGGTTTCGAAAAACATGGTGACACCGTTCGGGCTGGTGAAGACAATCCAATCGTAGGAATTCAATTCCAACAAGGCATCGGTGAGAATGTTCCGCTGGTCAGTGGGGACAACTTTAATAGTCGGGATTTCCAGCACCTCGGCGCTGAGTTCGGTTAATTGACGGGAGAGTTGGCTGGCTTGTTCGCGCGTGCGCGTAACGACGATGCGTTGCCCGAACAAAGGACGCTTCTCATACCAATTCAATTTTTTGCGCAGCTTAACGACGTCACCGATGACCGTCACCGCAGGTGCGGAGAATTTAGCCTTATCGACCACATCTGCAATGGTGGCGAGAGTGCCTTCAATGGATTGTTGCTGACCGGTCGTGCCCCAGCGCACCATGGCGACGGGAGTTTTCGAGGGCATGCCATTGGCCACGAGGGATTCGGAAATTTGGCGAATGCGTTCCACGCCCATCAGGACGATTTTCGTGCCGGGTATTTTGGCAACTTGCGCCCAATCGATATTTGTTTCGTCCTTGGTAGGATCTTCGTGACCGGTAATGACCGTGTAACTGGAGCAATGCTCGCGGTGCGTGATGGGAATGCCGGCATAATTCGGTGCAGCGACCGTTGAGGAAATGCCGGGAACTACTTCAAAGGGAATTTTGGCGTCGGCCAATTCCTCCGCCTCTTCACCGCCGCGACCAAATACATAGGGATCGCCGCCCTTGAGTCGCACGACAGTTTTGCCTTCCTTTGCCTTGGCTATGAGAAGCGCGTTTAGTTCATCCTGCGGAATGGCATGGTCCTTGGAGCGTTTGCCGCCGTAAATAATTTCGGCGGTTTTAGGAGCCAAACGAAGCAAATCCTTATTGACCAAGGCGTCGTACACCACCACATCGGCGCGACCGACCAATTCCGCTCCGCGCAATGTCAGCAAGCCCACATCGCCCGGTCCTGCACCGACCAAATAAACTGTCCCTTTTGATTTCATTCTTTTTAAGTGTATTCGTTGAATCTAATTCTCGCAATGACACACGTAGTACGAATCGAGGTTGCATTTGCTGTTATTAACTAAATCCCATATGCTAATATTGTGACTGAAGAACAGCAAAAGTTTCTAAAGCGTGTAGTAAAAAATGGCTTAAGAATCCAGCACCGCTTTGCAGCAGAGCCGGTATTGGCAAGAACCGGCAAAGGCTATCTCAAAAGCGAAGGTGTGGAAACATTGCAACGGATTAAGGCCAATTTAAAAAAATCCGCATTGGATAAGTCTTCTAGGAAGAAACTTTAATTATTTCAAGTTCTCTGCTATCAGCCGACCCAGTTCTACTGCTTCCTTGATTGGCTTCTTTGCCTCGCCACGACGCACGTCTTTATCGCGGAAGGAAACTGCCCGCATGTGGATTTGATCGCCGATGATTTCGGCATAAGCCCCCACGGGGCTTTGACATCCGCCACCCATGCTGGAAAGAAAGGAGCGTTCCGCGAGCACGCATTGATGCGTTGGAAAATGGTTCAACTGCTCGCAGATGGGAGCAATGCGTTTATCATCCACGCGCGTTTCAATGCCGAGCGCGGCCTGGCCCACGCAGGGGAGCATTACATCCAAATCCAAAATTGTGGCGAGCAGGCCTTCAGGAATTCCCTGACCAACCAATTTACCTTCAGACGTGATGTGGATATTCAAGCGTTCCAGGCCAGCGGCGGCGAGAACGGTGGCGTCGAGTTCCGGAAGGTTGGCAAGCTTCTCCATCCGAGTGACGACGTTGCCGCGAATTTCCACCACGTTGAGATCAGAACGTTGGGCAAGCAATTGTGATTTACGACGGGTGCTGCTGGTGGCGACGGTTGCGCCTTGAGGAAGGTCTTTGATGGCAAGCTTTGGTTTAAATCCACGATGCGCGCCTTCAGCAGAAAAGTGTTGGACGTCGCGATAGATAAGAACATCACGCACATCGGCGCGCTTACTGACAGAGGCGAGCATCAGTCCGGCCGGCAATTCGGTTGGCAAATCTTTTAGACTGTGCACGGCAAGGTCGGCTTCGTGGTTGAGCAATGCAACTTCGAGTTCTTTGGTGAAAAGACCTTTCGGCAAACTTGTGCCTTCGTTAGCCATCGAAGCTTTTTGCAGTTTGTCGCCAGTGGTCTTGATGATTTTCAATTCAAATTCAAGGAGCGGGAAGGCACTGCGGCATTGGGAAAGGACTGCATTCGCCTGTGCCAGCGCCAGAGCACTGCCGCGCGTTGCAATATAAATGGGAGTGTTGTCGGAAGACATGTTTTGTGTGCGACCCTTTACTCGTGTCCAAAAGCTGGCCGTGAATTTGGAGGCAATGAGTCCGGTCGGCCAGAACTTAGCAAGTGTTTTGCCTTTTCCCGAATGATTTGTTCGCAACGGGCGATCTCGTCCTTGCGCTGTTTGAGATAGTCGTCGGCGATGGCTTGGAGGTCGTCGATATTATAAAGATAAACGTTCTCTAAAAAGTTTACTTCCGGTTCGATGTCGCGCGGGACGGCGATGTCAATCAAGAGCAGGGGACGGTTCTTGCGCGCGCGCATCAGTGGTTCAAGTTTCACGCGATCCAGAACATAATGTGGCGCGGAGGTGCTGCTGATGACAATATCGATTTTATGGAATTCGTTGGCCCATTCGTCAAAGTGAACGGCGCGGCCTTCCAACTCTTTGGCAAGTTCCACGGCGCGTTCGTGCGAGCGGTTCGAGACAATGATGCTGTGAGCGCCACGACTAAGCAGGGAGCGCGCGGTTTTTTCGCTCGTGTCACCAGCACCGATGACCATGACCTGACGGTCGCTCAGGGTAGTGAAAATTTTCTCAGCCAACTCGACGGCCACTGAACCGACGGAAACGCTGCCGCGCTGGATATTGGTTTCCGTGCGGATAAATTTGGCGACATTGAAGGCTTTTTGAAACGCTTTGTTCAGGCGACTGCCGGAATGTTGATGTTGCAGGGCGAGATCGTAAGCCTTCTTTAACTGGCCAAGGATTTCGGTTTCGCCAAGGACCATGGAATCGAGTCCGCAGGCGACTTTGAAGAGATGTTCAATGCTGTGTGGTTCGCTGATGGTGTAAAGTTCGTCGTTCAGGGGATCGCGATAATCGTGACACTTCACCAGGAATTCTTGCAGGGCCGGAAAGGCTTGGCGTGGTTCCATTGCAGTGACCGCATAAAGTTCAACGCGGTTGCAAGTGGAGAGAATCACGGCTTCGCTGACGATGCCGGAATCGCGGAGCAATTGCAGAACGGCCGGGATGCGCGCCTCGGCAAAAGCAAACCGTTCGCGCACCGTGACCGGCGCGGAATGATGGCTGAGGCCGATGACGACGAGAGGCATTTTAAAAAATGTCGAATGTTGAATGTCGAATGTTGAATGTGAAAAATTTGTTTTTCTGGCTCAAGATCATGGCGGTTAGGAATTATGAAGCGGTGACAAAAGGATGAATCCCCAAAAGGTCAGGAGAATGAAGGCGAAACTGCCGAGAGCGCCCCAAGCGAAACGCCGTCCGCCCTGGCCACGCGAGCGCATGACTAATAAGACCAGGTAAAGCACCCAGATAAAGAGAGACCAGAGAATGATGGGATCATTTTTAAAATAGACGCCATGTTTTTGCTGCATCAACACCGGGTAAGTGGAGAGACCGGCGGTCAGCAGGACAAAGCCGGCAGTCACGAGGCCGAAGGCGACTTTTTCGAGGCGTTGAATCGGTGGCAAGCGGGAGAGGATGGCGCGGAGCTTATGAAATTTAAGGTCGTGTTCCTGGGTAAGAAACATGAGAGCGGCCACCGAGCCGAGACCAAAAGCGCCGAAGGAAAGGAAGATCAGTGCGGCATGGAGACTGGACCAGCCATTCACAAATTCGGGTTTCGTGCCGTGATGAAGATCCAGACCGGGCATCAGAGCGAACACACCCATGACAAACAAAACGGGCGACGCAAATGCTCCCAGAAAGCGCAGTCGCGACCATGAACCAACGACCAAATAGGATGCCACAATCGTCCAAGCGATAAATGTGGTCGCTTCGTAGAGGTTATTCACCGGGCAGCGCTGGAGGGAGAATCCGCGTTTAACCATGGCGGTGGTATGAAACGCACAAGCAATTAACAACAGGAAATAGTTAACGCGATTGTGCTCGCGGAAACCCTTGCGCCAGAGGAAGACAGAATAAAACATGCTGAAGCCGTACAAAATTACGGCGATCAGAAAGCAATGTTTATCCGTGAGCCAATCCACGACGTTAGATTAATGCAGGGGAGCGCGGCTGCAAGCCGCAAAAATCCCGCCAGTCCAAGTGCCGTATGGACTTACCGTAATTCAACGGAAAACACTTTCTTGCGGACCGACTCGCTCCGAAACCCTTATTCCACGCTTTTTAATCGCTTAAAGCGTCCTACCAGCCAAGTAATTTCAAAATTACCAAATTCAAAATAAACTACCCGCATTGTAATCTAACCGGGCAATGCCGGTAGTTTAAAATGGGTGTATTGAGGTCGAGAAGAAAGTTTGGTTAGTGATTAGCTGGCTATGGCTAGTAGCTAAATCCGAGGAAAGTGCCTATCATTTGGCACTGGCTGTCGGCGTGGGAGGAGCTTTTAAGGAATTGCGCAGCAACGGCAAAGCTTGATCGGCGCAGGCATGAGCTGTGTCGGCCAAGCCTGCTGCCATGGCAGCAGCATAGGCGGTCGCGGCAGAGGTTCCCTGCGCGAAGTAAGTCTGGTTATTGTATTTAAAAGTAGTGTCTCCGGGGGCAATCATATCCACAAAGCTGCCATGATTCGCGTAACTGGCGAGGTTTCCCGAGCGGTCACTTGCGGTGACCGCCACTACTTCGGGGTAAGCAGCAGGATAAGTAGGCGTGGTAACGGGCGTGTTGCCGGCTGCGGCAAAGATGGGAATGCCCTGATTGGATACCTGGGTAAGAATATTGTGGAGGAAAGGGCTGTCGCCATCACTACCCAAACTCATACTGATCACATTGGCTCCGCCGTTAACAGCCTTGATCACACCGTTAGCGACATCAAAGGTGGTGGTGGATTCTCCGCTTCCATAAATATCCACGGGCAGAATCTTCACTGAAGTGCTGCCTCCAGTGACCTTGCCAAGCACCCCAAGCATTGTTTCCGCCATGGCTGTGCCATGCGTGACTTGGGCTGGATTTAGCGGAGAGCTTGGTACTACAGAAAGGGATGGCAGGAAAAAGTTAGCGAGATTGGTTGGTGGAGGCTGCATGGTGGTATCGGGCATTCCGATCACAAGCTGACAATTGCCATCATTGGATTTGGGTTTCAATTGCAAGTCCGATGCAGCGGAAGTGGGAGAGTAATTTACATCCGGAGGGCGGGCCACGTTAAAATTTGAGTCCACGCTTTGAACGTCCGGGTTATCAGCAAGTTCGCTACGGGCAGCGTTGGCGGCGGCTTCGTCATCGAATTGGAGGCGATAGGCATTTTTGTCATCCATCCGGCCGACAATTTTTGCGCCGAGCGAACGCGCGAGATCTTCAATCTTGGTTTTGGAGCCGGGTTTGAGCGTGACTACCAGTTCGTTGGGAATCGGTTTGGCAGGTTTGCGGGCGACAATCAGCCGCGTTGCTTGGGATTGAGTGGTGCGGAAGACGTAAAGCCGTTGGGAACCATTTTTCTGAGGGACGACAGCAAAGTTCAAGTTGCCCAGAAGCGAACGGAGGGCATCACCGGAGGAAAGGCTTTTAAATTTGGCGGAGACATTCAGTTGTATGTCCGGTTCCACATAAATCTGCCAACCGGTGTCGGCGGCAATGGTTTCGAGCACCTTGGCAATGTCCCAAGAGGTGATATTGGCGTCAACGCGGCCATCCTTTTGGTGCCAGGCGAGGGAATTGGCAGCGGCAAGGAGAGCGCCGGTGCCGCAGTAAAAGAAGACTCCGAGCAAAACCAAGCCGAGCCAACGTTGAAAGGTCGTTCGCATTACTGAGCTACTCTACTCTAAATGAACACTTATGCGATAAAATAGTTGCGGGGATCACGGCACCTCTGAAAAAGAAGGCCAGCCTCATTGCTGAGACTGGCCAAAATACACTTATATCCCTTTAGCGTAACCTCCCCATTAATTAATACGGATCAAAGACAGGGAATCTTTCAACAAAGCGCAAAGATGGAAAACGAGCAGTTATGACTTGGCAAGACCAAGTACGACCTGTTGCGAGTAGACGCGATAAAGGAGGGTGTTGCGACCGCCTGTTTCGTTACCGAAGAGTAAAGAATGGTTGTTAAAGTCAGGTAGCAAGCACCGCTTTAATCTGCATTTTGGCGTCAAAATAATGCCAAAAGCCCTATTTTTATGTGGTTTTTTGAAATTCGGCTTGCGAGGGGCTTGCGGCAATGGTTATAAATATATCTAATTATGGCAGCTATCGGCCGATTTCAGAAGGGTGAAGAAATATTTTACGCCAAAGTGGTGGATGGTGAACTCTTCCGCTTACGCGGGGATGTGTTCGGTTCACCCTCGTTCGACAAGAAACCAACGCCCTTCAAAGGTTTGCGGACTTTGACGCCAGTGGCGCCTTCCAAAATCATCGCCGTGGGGCTGAATTATTCGGACCACGCGCGTGAAACCGGCAAGCCGCTGCCCAAGGAGCCGTTAATCTGGTTCAAGGCCACGACATCACTGATTCCCGATGGGGCGAAGATTGAAATTCCCTTTCCGCATCATCGGACGGATTTCGAGGCGGAATTGGCCGTTGTGATTGGCCGCCGGGTTCGCAATGTCACGCCAGCCGCCGCAGCGCGTTATATTTTTGGTTACACGGCGGCACAGGACATCAGTGATCGCACGATTCAAAATACCGAGAGCCAATGGGCACGGGCGAAGTCGTTCGATACGTTCACACCGCTCGGGCCGTATGTGGAAACGAAGATCGACCCGCATGATCTGACCATCCAGATTTTCCAGAACGGGCAACTGCGCCAGAATTCCAATACGAGCCAATTGATCTTCAACTGCTACCGGTTGGTGAGTTTCATTTCGACCAACATGACGCTGCTGCCGGGGGATGTGATCCTCACCGGCACGCCCAGCGGAGTGGGGCCGATTGAATCGGGCGACCGGTTGGAAGTGCGCATCCAAGGGCTTGCACCTCTAGTTAACACCGTCAAGTAAACCTCATTTAAATTGGCGATTGACGATTAACGCAATCATGTTTCCTTAATCGATGCGTCAATTGTAAATCGCAAATTGTCATTTTCTATGCGCTGGACTCAAACGCTTATTCCCACGTTGAAAGAGACGCCCGCTGAAGCGGAAATCGCGTCTCATAAATTGCTGCTGCGCGCCGGATTGGTGCGCAAGCTCAGCGGCGGTTTGTACACATTTCTGCCGCTCGGCCTGCGCGCGTTGCGGAAAGTCGAACAGATCGTCCGCGAAGAGATGAACCGCGCGGGCGCCTTAGAATTATTGATGCCTGCGTTGCAGCCGCCGGAAATTTGGGAGAAGAGCGGACGCTATGTCACGGCGAGCGGAGTGTTTTTCAAAGTGCGCGACCGGGCCCGCAAGGAATGGATTTTGGGACCGACACACGAAGAGGTCATCACGACGCTGGTCGCGGGAGAGATCAATTCGTACCGGCAAATGCCCAAGAATTTTTACCAGATTCAAACCAAGTTCCGCGATGAAATCCGTCCGCGCTTCGGCCTGATGCGCGCCAAGGAGTTCATCATGAAGGACGCGTACAGTTTTGACACGACCGATGAACTGGCGCAGGTAAGCTATCAGAAAATGTATGATGCTTACGGACGCATTTTCCAACGCTGCGGTTTGAAGGCGATTGCCGTGGAAGCCGACACGGGAGTCATGGGCGGAAAACATTCGCACGAATTCATGGTTCCGGCGGAGACGGGCGAAAATGAAGTGGTGTATTGCGAGGGTTGCAATTATTCCGCGAATCTGGAAAAAGCAACGAGTCGCGGGCCGGCCATTGCGACACATAAACTCGCGCCGCCTGCCACTGCGCCGCATCATCCGGAAAAATTTGCGACGCCTGGCGTGGTAACAATCGAGGCGTTGAGCAAAGAGCCACATAATGTAACCGCTGAACGCCAGATTAAAACTTTGGTGTACATGGTGGATAGCAAGCTGGTGCTGCTATTGCTGCGCGGCGATGATCAATTGAACGAAGCGAAACTCGTGGCGACAGTGGGTTCGGCGAATTTTCGTCCGGCTACGGCAGAAGAAATTGTCGCGGCACTCGGGGCGCGTCCCGGCAGTCTGGGCGCGGTGCATGTGACCAAGATTCCGATATACGCCGACTCTCTTTTGTCAGATGCAACAGACATGACGACCGGCGCAAATGAAGATGGTTTTCATTATCGCAATGTATCGATCACCCGTGACATTGGCGTAACGCATTGGGTGGATCTGCGTTCAGTGCAATTGGGCGAAGCCTGCGCGTCCTGTGGCAAACCGCTGAAGATTCAACGGGCCATCGAAGTGGGCCACGTCTTCAAACTCGGAACAAAGTACAGCGAAAATTTGAATGCGCTTTTCTTGGATGAGAGTGGCAAGCAACAGCCCGCCGTGATGGGTTGCTACGGCATTGGCGTGACGCGCACCATGCAAGCAATCATCGAGCAATCGCACGATAAAGACGGCATCATCTGGCCTCTGAGTGTTGCGCCATACCGGGTTTGCATCACGCCGCTGGGCGTGGTGCCGGGCAGCGCCGTGATGACGCTGGCGGAGAAGATTTATGCCGAACTTTCCGAGAAGGGTGTGGATGTCATCCTTGATGATCGTGATGAAAGACCCGGCGTAAAATTTAAAGACTCGGAGTTGGTCGGCTTTCCCATCCGCATTGGCATAGGCGAAAAGTCATTGGCCAAGGGCGAGGTGGAAGTAAAACTGCGCGGAGGAGAATTACTGCCGACCAAGATTGAAGAAGTCGTGGCGAAAGTTCTCGAGCTCGCAAAGCAATAACTTGCTTCAAGCGTCAAGGCAATCACGCACCGCTTTGGCGAGCGTGGAACGACTGTAAGGCTTTTGCAGGAAGCGTGAGCCATTCTTCGCGCCAAGGTTGCCACCGATATCATCCACATCATAGCCGCTGGTAAAGATCACCTTGAGGCTGGGCTTGTGCGTGAGCAGAGATTCGGCAAGATCCTTGCCAGACAGTCCGTCGGGCATGATCATATCGGTAAGGAGCAGGTCAATATTTCCCTGATGACGTTGCCAGACGGTAAGTGCCTCCACGCCGGAAGCGGCATCCACCACGCGATAACCACAATCCTGCAGAATCAATTGCGCGATGTCGCGGAGCACGGGTTCATCTTCGACAACCAGGATGGTTTCGGAACCGCCGCGCACTTGGGCGATGGGCGATTCTTCCGCCGGTGCTTCGGCAGGTTTCACGGAGGCGGGAAAGTAAATTTTGAAAGTGGTGCCTTGTCCGACCTGGCTGCTGACCTCAATCCAGCCGGAGTGTTGCTTCGCGATTCCGTAAACGGTGGCGAGCCCCAAGCCGGTGCCTTTGCCAGCTTCCTTGGTGGTAAAGAAAGGCTCAAAGATGCGCTTCTTGGTGGCGGCATCCATGCCGCAGCCCGTGTCGGTCACTTGCAGGCAGACGAAAAGGCCGACTCGCGCGTTGGGATGGAACTTCACATATTTTTCATCAATGGAAACTGGTTCGGTCCTGACAATTAATTCCCCGCCTTTGGTCATGGCATCGCGGGCGTTAACGGCGAGGTTCATCAACACCTGTTCCATCATGCCAGTGTCGCCGAGCACAGTGGGAAGCTGCGAAGCAGAATGACATTTCAAGACAATGGTTTCTCCCAGGAGTCGCTGGAGCATCTTGCTCATGTTGTTCACCACATACTTCAAGTCGAGCTGCTTCGGCTGGATGACTTGTTTGCGGCTGAACATGAGCAATTGGCGCGTCAAACTGGCCGCGCGTTCCGAGGCGAAAGAGATTGCCTGAATGGAAGTGGTCATGGCCGGAGAAAGTGTGGACCGCGACATGAGCAAACTCGAATGGCCCTGGATGATCGTCAGGATATTATTAAAATCGTGGGCAACCCCTGCCGCCAATTGACCGACCGATTCCATTTTCTGGGCCTGCCGGAATTGTTCCTCCAAATTCATGCGGTCAGTGATGTCTTCCACATAACAATGGACCACCTGGCTTGCCATGACCGGATAAAACGACCAGGAGAGAATGCGATTGCCCGGCCGGGTTTCGAGGTGAAGCCGCGTTTGACCGGTGACGAGACAGGTTTGGACAATTCCAGCGACATTGGGCGGCAATATAGTCTGGGGATGCTCCTGGCCGAGCAGGGTGGAGATTTTTTGTGCTGCTTCGTTGAAATAGGTCAGCCTGCCTTCAGCGGAAAATTCCAGGACCGGATTGGGATTGAATTTGGCAAAGGCGGCGAGTTTCTGGATTTCAGGTTCGGTCTGCTGGCGTTCCACCGCCATGGCCAATACCGTGGCAACCGCCATAAGAAAATGAACTTCATCTTCCGAAAAAATCCGCTTGCGAGTCGTGTGAACACCCAACACTCCGAAAGGACGGCTATGTCCTTGGATGGCCACGGTGACTCCGCTCACGGCGCCATGGTCAATCAGAAGCGGGGGAAGTTTAAATCGTTTTTCCTGACCCAAGTCCGCGACGACCACCGGTTCGCCCGAGATGAGTGTATAGCCGGATTGTGATTCGCTTCCCGTTTCCACCCGCGTCTGGCCGACAAAACCATCCTTCCAGCCCACGCCCGCGCGCAGCAGAAATGCCTTTTCATCCGGGAGCAACTCCAAGACGCTGCAATATTCTACTTCCAAAGTTTGGGCGATGAGAAGAACACTCTGGGTCAGCAGAGGGGAAAGGTCGGAGGCGACAATCGCATATTGGCCGAGCGCGGCAATGACCGTCTGCTGATGCGCGCGATTGAGGAGTGATTTTTCAGTGTTCTCTCGCTCCCTGTTCTGTTTTTCCAGCGTTTCCGCCATGACGTCAAACGAGCGGGCCAGTTCACCCAATTCGGTAGTTTCGCTGGAAAGTCCAGTGCGACTGCTGAGATTGCCTGAGGCAAGTCCTTTGGTTGCAGCGAGAAGGGAGTCGATTTGGCGAAGAACGAACATTTCACCGCCGATCCAAGCCGCGCCCAAAGCAAGGAGGCCAATGATGAAACCAATCCACGAAAGGTGGGTATAAACCAACAGGACCGTAGCCGGTGCCACAGCCAGAAAGACAATCCCAACCAGACGAATCCGAAGACTCGAGAATCGCTTCATGCCTTATTTATTCGACACGGTTTGAGATTAGCGGGTTGCCGATTTGAGGCAAATCTATTTATCATAGTCATACCCATAGGTTTGCGTGCACTTCTAACCAACGTTAAAACAAATCCCGTCTTGAGATTTATTGCCAACAATTCGTGTTTGCGCCCTTGATTTTAGCTACTTTCATGCCGAATTTGGAAGGGTTGGCGCAATTTGGAGTCCGAATGGCAGAAAGCCTTCCCTATAATACCTGCTTATAACACTTGCCAAATGCGCTCGCATCCTTAGATTTAACGGCTCACTTTATTGGAAGATATGAATTTAAATTTATTAACGGTGATTTTGGGGGATGCTGCGCCGCCGGCTGGGCAGTCGAATTCACCCGGTCTGCTGATGATTGGCTACGTGGTGATTCTGATCGCCATGTTTTATTTTGCCGCCATTCGTCCGCAATCCAAACGGGCCAAGGAGCAGGCTGCCATGCTCAAGATGATCAAGCAAAATGACCGCGTCACAACTACTGCCGGCATCGTTGGCATTGTGGTAACCGTCAGGGAAGACACGCTTGTCATCCGATCCGAGGACACCAAATTAGAAATTCTCAAATCCGCCGTTGCCGGAGTTGTTCCCGCCAAGGCATCCAGTGAATCGTAAGCGCTCAAGCCATGAATCGTAATAATCTTTGGAAATTCATCTTCGTCATCGCCGTCCTCGTTTGGTCTTTTTACGAGATTTATCCGCCGACCCCGCGCAACCTTGCGACGGAATTTCAGGAGAAGGCGTATAAGAAGGACGCGGCTTTCACCAACATCGTGGAGCGGTTGCAGAAATTGCAACAGACCAACCCGGAACGCGCTTATGCGAACCTGATTGATGCCATTGGCACCAATGACATTGTCTCCTACTTCCCCATGTACAAGGAGCAGGTGAAGAATGAAGCGAATCCCAACCGCGCCGTGTTGAATCGTCTCCAACGGGATGCCGCCGGGAAGATCAAACTGGGTTTGGATTTGCAGGGCGGCACGCAGTTCCTAGTGGGAGTGGATTACAGCAAAGCCGCTGAACAAGGGACGAACGCCGCCAGCACGGGTACAAATAACATCACTTCGGACGACCAGAAAAAGGGAATGCTTTCCCAGGCAGTCGAAGTTTTGCGCAAACGTGTTGATAAATTCGGTGTGTCTGAGCCAGTTATCCAGCCCGAGGGAGATGACCGTATTCTGATCCAGTTGCCCGGTTTGTCCGAGGCGGACAAGGAAAGCGCCCGCAATTCGATTCAAAAAGCAGCCTTTTTGGAATTTCGCCTGGTGCATGAACATAGTGACGAAATGATCGCCCAAGGATTGACCGAACCCGGCTATGAAGTGATGAAGGAAGTTGACATCGCGGCAAATGGCACACGCTCGGTGAAGTCCTATTTGGTGAAGAAAAAGCCGGAGCGCGGTTTGACCGGTAAATATGTTGTTGGCGCAATGGTGGGACGCAATAGCGTGGGGCAACCGGAAATTGATTTTACCCTAAACAATGAAGGTGCTGAAATTTTTGGCGAAGTTACGACGGAGAACGTGGGAAGGCAACTGGCCATTATTTTGGATGGTGAATTGGAATCCGCACCCGTGATACGCTCACCCATTACTGGTGGTCGCGGACAAATTACCGGCAGTTACACTGAGAAACGCGCACAGGAACTTGCCAATGTATTAGAAAATCCTCTTCAGGTTCCGGTCAAAATCATGTCTGAGAGCAGCGTAGATCCTACCCTAGGTAAAGATACAATTAAAAGCGGCGTCCGGTCGGCAATCATCGGGACCATTGCGGTAGCGGCGTTCATGGCCGTTTACTACATGTTCGCCGGTGTGGTGGCCAACGTGGCGCTGATGCTAAACATCGTCATTTTGCTGGGAGTTATGTGCTCCATTGGAACTACGCTCACGCTGCCAGGCATTGCAGGTATCGTGCTGACCATAGGTATGGCGGTGGATGCGAACGTGCTGATATTCGAGCGTATACGCGAAGAATCGGCCAAGGGCAAGTCGTTGCGCGGTGCTTTGGCGGCGGGTTATGACCGGGCTTTTGGAACGATTTTCGATTCACACGTTACCACGCTTATTTCGTCCATCATCTTGATTTTCATGGGCACCGGCCCTATCAAAGGATTCGGTGTCACGCTGACGATCGGTGTCGCCGCAAGCTTGTTCACGGCACTGGTGGTCACCCGATTGATTTTCGACTTCCTGCTGGCTAAGGGTATGATGAAGTCCCTGCCGATGCTCCACATGATCCGGGTTACCAAGCTGGATTTCATGAAACTGGCCAAGCCTGCCTTTATTGTTTCCTGGAGTATTATTATTATCGGCCTGGGTTACGGAATATTCGTGCGCGGTAATAACATGATGGGTATTGATTTCGCGGGTGGCGATAATATTACCATGAGCTTTGCGCAGAAGGTTGATGCCCAAAAAATACGTGAGGGCATTACTAAAATTCCTGAAGTGAAGGATCCGGTGATTCAGTATCAAAAGGAAGCGAGCACGGAAACCTTGTCCATCAAGGCTCCATTCGGCACCGCTGAAAAAATCGCCGGTGTTTTGCAAAAGGATTTTCCAAGTGCCGGGTTTAAAACCCTCGGCGTGCAAAAAGTCGGGGCCATCATCGGCAAGGAAATTCAAGTTGTGGCGATCAGCGCCAGTTTGCTTTCATTGTTGGGCATCCTCGTTTACGTGGCGTTCCGTTATGAGTTTTCCTTCGCTGTCGGCGCAGTGGTTGCAGTGCTGCACGATGTGCTTATGACCATTGGTATTTATTGCCTGACAGGCTTGTTTTGGGAAGGACGGCAGTTTAACGCAACCATGGTGGCGGCGGTGCTTACCATCATTGGTTTCTCCATCAACGATACCATTGTTATTTTCGACCGGATTCGTGAGGACTTAAAACTGGGTGTCCGCGGAAGTTTCAAAGACCTGATCAATCAGGCGTTGAACCAGACTTTGAGCCGAACCATTATTACTTCCGGAACGGTCTTGATCGCGACGCTGTCGCTGTATTTCTTCGGTGGCGGCGCTATCAATGACTTTGCCTTCACCTTCCTGGTTGGCATCATTACTGGAACCTACTCCAGTATCTATATCGCCAGTGCGCTGGTGCTCTGGTGGCACAAAGGTGTTCGTCCAAAAACCAGTTCCCAAGTGACGGTGGAGACTAGTGCCGTTCCTTCCCGAACGTAAGTTAATCCCGTTTATTCATGCTGGCCTTGGTTGAAATCACCCCGTGGCATTGGGTTGGTTTCATCGTCTGCGTGCTCGTTTTTCTGGCGCTGGATTTGGGAGTGTTTCACCGCAAAGCTCACGTGGTCAGCTTCAAAGAAGCTTTGGGCTGGACACTCGTGTGGTTTCTGCTGGCTGTGATATTTGCGGTGGGGATGGGACATTTCCGCGGTCGGCATGATGCCTTCTCATTCTTCACCGGATATTTCATCGAGCTTTCTCTCTCGATGGACAATGTATTCGTTATCGCGTTGATTTTCGGCTTCTTCCGTGTTCCCGCGGAATTTCAGCATCGAGTGCTATTTTGGGGAATCCTCGGCGCATTAGTGATGCGCGGCGTGATGATTTGGGCCGGGGTGGAATTAATCACGCGGTTTGATTGGGTGCTCTATCTCTTTGGCGCCTTTTTAGTTTTTACCGGAATAAAGATGTTATTTTCCAAAGACGAAGGAGTGCATCCAGATCAGAGCCTGGTGGTGCGAATCGCTAAAAAGTTTCTTCCCATTACCTCGGAGTTCGATGATCAGAACTTTGTGACTCACGTCAATGGGCGCAAGATGTTGACGCTGCTCTTTCTGGTGCTGCTGGTAGTAGAATCCACCGACCTTATTTTTGCAGTTGATTCCATCCCGGCCATCTTCGGCGTAACGCGCGATCCCTTTATCGTCTTTACTTCAAATGTGTTTGCGATACTCGGTTTGCGCTCCATGTACTTTGTGCTGGCCGGAGCCATTGATCTTTTTCATTACCTTAAAGTGGGACTCTCAGTGGTGCTGGTGTTCATTGGCATCAAGATGCTGATTGACCCGCATGGTGAACCACCGCGTTGGTTTCAATTCGATATTCCCGACATTACTTCGCTGCTGATCGTAGTTACCATCATCACGGCTTCCATTCTGATCTCGCTGGTTGCCGCCCGGCGCGCGAAGCAAAGGACCTAGTCGTCATGAAATTCCGCTGGTCATTGGCGCCATCTCAACCTTTGCTCGCCGGACAATTGGCGACGGAATTAAAAATCCCGCCCTTGCTGGTGCAATGCCTGTTGAATCGCGGACTCAGCGAACCGGAGGCCATCAGAAATTTTCTGGAACCGCGCTTGAAGCAATTGGCCGATCCGTTTTTGCTCCCGAACATGGCGGCAGCCGTGGATCGCCTTTTTGCGGCGCGAGAGCGTAACGAACCATTGGTAATTTTTGGTGATTACGATGTTGATGGCGTGACTTCCACCGCGTTGCTGACGGAAACCTTACGCGGGTTGGGATGGACGGTGCATTACTATCTGCCGCACCGCATGGACGAAGGCTATGGGCTGAGCCAGGATGGGGTGGAGAATTGCCTGAGAAAATTTCCCGTAACCTTGCTGCTGGCGGTGGATTGCGGTTCCACGGCGGTCGCGAGCATTGATTGGCTGCGCCAAAAAGGGGTGGATGTGTTGGTGCTGGACCATCATCAGGTTTCCACGCCCGCACCGGCGGCGACTGCGCTCGTCAACCCACAACTACAGGAAAGCGGAATCACATTTCGTGAACTGTGTTCGGCGGGTTTGGCTTTTAAACTGGCTCATGCATTGGTGAAGCGGGGCCGTGAATTGGGTTTGCCAGCAGCGGAAAAATTCGATGTGCGCCCACTATTGGATTTTGTGGCACTCGGCACGATTGCTGATTTGGTGCCGTTAACGGGAGAGAACCGGATTTTGGTTTCGATTGGTTTGGAACGATTGAGCAGCACGCCGCGTCCTGGATTGGTGGCGCTCAAAAAGGTGGCCCAAGTCACATCCACCATGGGCGCCTACGAGGTGGGGTTTCAACTGGCTCCGCGCCTGAATGCGGCGGGGCGATTGGAGAATGCCGAGGAGGCGCTGCATTTGTTGATGGCTCCGGACGTATCAACAGCAATGCCGATTGCCGAGAGTCTCGATTTGCGTAACCGGGAACGGCAAAAGATTGAGCGTGGAATTGCAGAAGAGGTCATCGGCGCAGTGCGCGCCAAGTTCAACCCAGAAACGGATTTTGTCATCGTAGAAGGACAATTGCTCTGGCACATCGGCGTGGTGGGGATTGTTGCTTCGCGGGTGGTGCAGCAATTTTATCGGCCAACGATTATCGTGGGTGGCGAAGGCGGGGAATGGCGCGGTTCCGGGCGAAGTATTTTTGGATTCGATTTGGCGGCGGCGTTGCGCGAATGCAGCGATTTGTTGGTGCGACACGGCGGCCATTCAATGGCGGCGGGGCTGACGATTGAAGCGGAGAAAATGGAAGTTTTCCGGGTGCGATTAAATGAGTTCGCCCGGAAAACAATCAAGCCGGAAGAATTGCAACCAATATTGCGTTTGGATGCCGAAGTTGCCTTGAAAGAAATCACCCTGGACAGCTTGTCAGTATTGGATCATTTGAAACCGACCGGGCAGGGGAATTCTGCGATTCAATTGGTCGCACGGAACGTTACGCAAGCCAGGCCGTTGCAAAGAATGGGAGCGGACAAGCAGCACGTCAAACTCTGGGTCACCGATGGCACGGTGACGCATGAAGCAGTCTGGTGGGGAGCGGGGAAGGAACCTGTTTTGCCGGTGGGACGATTTGATTTGGCCTTTGCACCACAAGCTAATGAATTCCAAGGACGACGCTCAGTGCAATTGAAAGTGCTCGATTGGCAACCGGTTCAATCCGGATAGACTTTTTTTGTTCCATCAAAAGCAAACTTGCGCGGGCGTGGTGGTGCAATTATCATCGGCGGACAGCACTATGAATTTAAGCCCACGGCAGTCCATTCCTCCAACCGGTCTCGACGGGCTGCATGACGAGGCAAAAAAATGCACCTATCGCTACGATTTTGACGGTGCCGCCCAGATACTTCAGCGCGCCCATAAGTTGGAACCGACCAACGACAAGATCCTCGTTGATTTAGGC
>JAQGPC010000058.1 GCA_028293285.1 Pedosphaera sp. | reverse complement strand
GTTTTAAATGGCGGCATGATCCCGCCGGGTGGGCTGGAAAATTTTGGCAGTGGATTTTTACCGGCAACTTTCCAAGGTTCCATTTTCCGGACGGGAGCGCATCCCGTGGCCAACATCCAACCGACGGAAGCAACCTCGCAACTGCAACAGAATAAACTCGGTCTAATGCGAAAATTGGATCGGGAGTCGTTGGAGCGAATCGGGCATGTGGATCAAGTGGAGTCGGCCATTGCCAATTATAAATTGGCGTTTCGCATGCAGACTGCTGTGCCCGAGTTGATGGATGTCAAAGGCGAATCGGAAGCGACCCGCAAGTTGTATGGGTTGGAGGCGGCATTCGAACAAACCCGCATCTTCGGCGCACAATGTCTCGTTGCCAGAAGGTTGGTGGAACGTGGCGTACGTTTCATTGAACTTACTTGTCCAGCGATTGGTGGATCGGATCGCTGGGATCAACATTCCAACTTGAAAGAGGGGCACGAAAGTAATTCGCGAGCGGTGGATCAACCAATTGCCGGTTTACTTCAGGATTTGAAAGCTCGCGGCTTACTCGATAGCACTCTCGTTCTTTGGGCGGGAGAGTTTGGACGCACCCCATTCGCCCAAGGCACTGATGGACGGGATCATAATCCGTTTGGTTTTTCAATCTGGCTTGCGGGCGGTGGTGTCAAAGGCGGGACCATTTATGGAGCAACCGATGAATACGGTTACAAGGTGGTGGAAAATAAAGTGGATATGCATGATTTGCACGCGACGATGCTTCACCTGCTGGGGATGGACCATAAGAAGCTGACGGTTCGCTTTTCCGGCCGGGACATGCGACTCACCGACGTGCACGGGGAAATCATCCGAGAGATTCTGGCCTGATTCGCATAACAACGCTTGGTACAGCATCGGCCTTTATGGGCTTCCGAAGCCGTGCTTTATTCAGTGACTTAATAAAATGCCGACAGGGTTTTTAGCCTTGGTGTCTGTAGACCGCGACGAGCCGCCTTACTTTGCCATCAGTAACTATTGTCATTTCTGACCAGGAGATTTTAAACCATTGCAAAAGCTTTTCTTCATCGACGGGATCTTGCGGATGACAAGGGCATTTTCCCGCATTCCATCTGTACGGGACTGAGACGATAAGAATTTTTCCCGTACTCAACAACTTTTGAGCGAAGGCAGCAGGTTCCCGCAAATGCTCGAGAACTTGCAGGCATAGGACCAAGTCATAAGTTATTGGCGATTGAAACTGCATGAAATCGCCCTGCATAGTTTTAACGCCTTCAATTTCAATAGTTTTACGCAAGTCGATCTTATGCCGGTTTGCGAACCAGTCGAACCAAGTAATGTAATCACAATTGTGACTGCCTACATCCAAAACAGACCCGCCGCCCGGCGCGTACTGTCGGGCAAAGCGAAGCACTTCCTGATAGTATTTCAGTTCTTTGCGGCTTTGCCAGTACGCGCTCTTGTTCATGGAATCCTGGGAAGCACCGGGTACGGTTTGCTTTTTTCGATCAAGTCCCGCAGCCGCGCGGTTTCGCTTCTTAATGCCCGAGCTTGGTCCTTGGTTACATATTTTTTAGAGACGCTCTTTATGCGTTTACGAAACTTGAAGGAACTCAGCGCGCTCTTTGAATGAGCGAGGTAATCTTTATAAACGGTCGAGTAGATACGCACGAGGTGTTCGCGAACGGTAGTGCGCATGGATGAGCCCATCCCAGTTCTAGGCGAATGCGAAAGGGAATCGGGTCTTTCAACCCGATTATATAAGCCCAGAGGGACGTGACTTATTTTGGCAGACATTAAGAGCAAATTCATCAGCAGCGTATCACATCCGATACTGAATCCCATGAATGGGCCGCCGATGGAACGGAGCACGTCCGTTCGAAAAAGCCCGAAATGAGCAAGGCGGTACCTATATACTGGATCGAGGTGCCACTTTGAATCGGTAAATCTTATGGGGCCTTGATACGCAATCTGGTCGCTGAAAATATCGTACTGATTAATGTCGGAGATAGCTCCCGAAGATTGATTATCGATGATGCTTTTTAAAAGCATTTCGGCACGGCGCGGTTCACTCCAATCATCTGCATCCTGAACCATGAAATATTTGCCGGAAGTGGCATTTAAAACTGCATGGTCGGCAAAGTATCTTCCGTAATTACGTTTAAGGTCGAAGCGAATCAGCCGGGGATCATTGATATCAGCCAAGGCTTCCCAAGGAGGGCGGTTATCACCGTCATTAACTACAATCAGGGTTAAATTAGCATGGGTCTGGTTCAGGATGCTTTCCACCGACTTCCGAATATATTTGAGACAGTTATGATAGGGGATACAGACGGTAATCTTCTCTTTGCCATACTGGCCTGCCTGTGCTGCATGCGATGCAAAGCGATTGGGGGATTCCTTCCATTGGGCACGAAAATCGGCTAAATCCTTATTAACGCGGCAATCCAAATCATCATACGGAGGCTCAACTTTGGAACGCACCATGGACATTTTGACCCGTTCGGTAAACAAGTGCCGGTTTCGTTCGGTTTGGTGTTCCCGGTCTGGCAAACGTGGTTTATGCCAGAAGTGAAGTGCTTTTACATTCGTTGCACTTTGTGCAATTCCGCGAAACCAAAGGACGTTCCAACAATAGTCGGTATCGCAATAACCATAACCCAGAAAGTCCTCACAAAAGGGGATACGCGAAAAAACTTTTCGGTGAAGAATAAAGTAAGAGGAGGCTTCAAACGGCATTTTTAATGGTCGCCGGAACGAAGTCTCACCTTTTTTTGAGCGATATTGCGGCACGGATGAAAAACCAGTGACAGGCTTTGTTAGCAAGGGGTTCAGCACCACCATATCGGCATCAGCGAGGATGATCCACTCGTAGCCTTTGTCGGTGGCGTACTGCAAGCAGACATTGCGAGCTTTATTCATCGCAAAGTAGCCGCTTTGAATTAAATCGTTGCGGAGAATCACCGGCATGCCCAAATCGCCTTCAACATTTATATCCGTTACCAGGATTTTGTCATAACTTGCGAAGGCTTTGCGAAACCGCGCCTGCACTTTTAGAGTAGCTTTAAACTGCCGCATGGCATTCTCCCCGATAACCCAATAGGCCAAAAGCGGCTTCATTTGATCATGCCTACTTCCTGCAACACCTTTTTTAAGGCCTGGTTTGATTTTTTCCACGTCAAGCTCTGCACAGCCAGCGCCCCTTTATGTCCTTTCAACTTTGCTTCATCTCTATTTTTGAAAACTGCACGCATATTTTGAATCAAGGATTCTTCATCCGGTTCCGCCCAATCTCCACAGCCCGTATAGAGATTTGATGCAGGAACAATTTTGAAGTCCAAGGGATAACCCATTTCCGGACGAAAGAATTCCGCGACACCGCCATATTGGACGCTGATCAAAGGGCGCCCGCTTGCCAAAGCTTGATGCTGCAAGAGTCCCCAGCCTTCGGCTTTTGACGCAGAAACAAAACAGGTTATTTTTTTAAACCATTGGCCCATAGTGCGCTCCGGCAGAAATTGGCGGATGATATGAATGCGCGGGTCGGCCACATGATTTACTTTGCAATCGGGAAAGGCTTTTATGCTCAGTCGCACATCAAGCTCGGAAGGAAAAGCTTTTTGAAAAGCATGGATGACTTCATTAACTCCCTTGCGTACGCCGCCATGTGCCATGCGTGCGGCGATGCCAAATACACAGGGCCCGTTCAGGTTGACTGGAGAATAACGGAATACGTCAGTATTAATTCCGAGGGGAATAATACGAATCGGCCTATCCACTCCACTGGCGCTAAAACATGAAGCATTCCATTGTGACGGCACAATTATGCACTCTGCCCCATTCAAATATTCGACCCATGGCCGCGGCAGCCGGGATGATTCCCACATGGTAAAATAAACGGTCTTTTTTCCTTTGGTGACGGGAATATTTGGCGGATGAAGCAATAATTCCCATTCATACATCTGCTTACGGGGAATTATTTTATTTTTTATCCATGAGGGCACTGGGGAAAACTGCTCGTCAAATTCGGTTGCGCGAATATGCAAGCGATACTTCTGCCGCATGAAATCACGTATGATTTGAAAAGTGTGCAACCCGTATCCCGTATAGGTATTTACCACCGCACGAAATACAACGTCATTCCCCCGCCCTTCAGTTACCGAGGAATTTTTTGTGTTTAGCTGCCTGACGATTCTTTTACTTCCAGTTCCCGCTTTGTTTTGAGGGGCTGAGCGAGCGGAACCAGAAATGATACCGTCCCATTTGCCTTTCAATTCATCTAACAATTGAAAGCATTCATTTTCATATAAAAACCCTTTGATTGATTCATTTGACCCATAAAAGTTCCATTTCGCCCAATTTCTATGCTGGAAGATCCTGCGTCCATTAAAGTCGTGCTGGCACATGGTGCCTGCCAGAGATTCAATGGGAGTGCCGGGCATCGCATACGACTTATTTGCCTTTCGAAAAGCCATATGAAACGTCTCTTTGTCCCCGTGCATGAACCTATAGTAGAACTCGGCGTTGAGATTGTACCACATCGTCAAGTTCAGAGCCTGCCAGCATTTTTCCTTGTCAATTAATACCTGGCCGCTTTCGAATTCTGGTTCATCCCGATAAGGCACTTCGCATACTTTCCAAATCTCTCTTTGCTTATCCAGCCGGCCATAATCAGGCCAGAAGACAGCTCCGCTTTTGTTAAATTCACGCGTCTCGAACAGGAACTCCGGGTTGACTACCGACATGTTATCCGCATCCAGCAACAGCACTTGCTTATATGGGCAATGCAAAATTGCATAGGGTTTTAGCGGCCATCCCTGCAAACCTTCAGCCTCGGTCCCGCAAACCAACTTCTGCGCATCGACGCATTCGACATTATATTCCTCCAGCAGTCTCGCCATCCTGTCATCCAACTCTCCCTTTCCGAAATGCCAAACTTGGATTGGCAATGAGCAGCCCAGCTTCCGTAACATTCCGATGCAAATCCATGCATTGGCAAAGTACTTTACCCCTCCGGCACAAATCACCAACCCACGGCCTTTATATCCGCCCGGGTAAGACGGCACGTTCTTCAGAAAATTTGTGGAAGCTTTAGCCATCCTTGCCTGCTCAAGCAGCTCGGAATCCCATCGGCATTTTTCCCAAAAAGCAATTATTTTTCTCAGATGCCTGACCTGAATGCTTCGCAAATATTTCAAAGGGTTCCCGGCAAAAAATCGTTCAATGCGTTTGATCACCACTTCGGGGGTGATCATTTGTGGATAGGCTTTTAAACGAATTGGCTCAACAACTATGCAGGGACGGCTTTTCAGACTGCCTGGCTTGACTTCCACTGCGGCAGCAAGGCCAGTAAGCGCCGTTGCCGGACTGAGAACGCCACTGGAATGGTAGATCAGACGGATCAACTGGCTTTTGTCTGTTTTTCCACGCAAATCAATTACTCCCTTCAGTGCAGGAGCATTATTTTTAAGATCGCCAACTTGAACAAACTGTATCTTGCCCAGGAAGTGGTTGATGACTTTTTGATATTGTACGCAATTCCACACCTGGTCCGTTCTGGAAGATTCACCGATGTTGCCAATTAACCAAAACGGAATTTCCTGCCCGACGATTTCGTAAATTTGAGAGTGCCAGGACTTTTCTTCTTTAGAGAGATAAATGATATGCTGAGGCAAAATATTGGCGTGTTTAGTCATTCAACAGTAATAGGCCGATGAATTGAGAAGAAGGGACCTCCGGGCATAAGGGTCCAGCCAACAAATAATTAACCCTCATAAAAATGTAATCTCCACCATAAATCCTCAACGGGAGAATAGATTTTTTATTTAAGTCGTCAAGTATCGCCTGATTTGCGGACCTGTGTTTAAAATAAGACGCTGCTGCCCGGAAGCGCGGGCAGCAGCTTTACCCCGCCTCCCCGGCGAATTATTGAATCGTTAGGATCCAAATAAAGCTTTGACCTGATAGTGGCAAATTGCCGGACACAGGTATAAAATCCAAGCTGCCGCCAGAATTAGCCAAAGGCTTTGCCACTATATTATTTATATACGGATGAGAATGTGCCAATCTTTCAAAAATCTTCGATTATAGAAAAATATTTTAGCGGAGGGTTAGTGCGCATGCGGGGTTAATTGGTCAATTTGAAATATTTTTGAAAGAAATGCCCTGGAAGCTCCGTAGTATAGATAGGAAACAATGAAAAAGTGTAATGAATGAAATAAACGAACTGATTCCGACCAGGCAGTCATTGCTCAGCCGGTTGAAGGATTGGAATGATCAGGAAAGCTGGAAGGTTTTTTTCGATACCTACTGGAAATTGATTTATAATGCCGCAGTTAAAGCCGGACTTACGGATGCGGAAGCACAGGATGTAGTACAGGAGACGGTGCTCTCGGTTTTGAAGAACATGCCGGGGTTCGATTATAGCGCGGAAAAAGGTTCATTTAAGGGCTGGTTGTTGCGCTTGACCAGTTGGCGAATCGTAGATCAATTGCGGAAACGGCAAAAGGGAATCGAAGTTCGAAATAGCGAGCCCCAGACCTCCACCAAAACCGGGGTCCTGGAAAGTATGGCTGATCCAGTTGGTTTGAGATTGGAGGCCACCTGGGATGAAGAATGGGAAAACAATCTGATGGATGCCGCCATTGAAAGAGTCAAAAGGAAGGTTGACCCAAAGCATTATCAGGTCTTCGACCTTTATGTCTTCAAAAAGTGGCCGGTTTCGAAGGTGGCGCGGACTTTAAAGGTCAATCCGGGCAGGGTTTATTTGATCAAGCATCGAATTGGCAATTTGATCAAAACGGAAATCACTTATTTGCGAACAAAACCGATTTAACAGGAGTTAATTTGAATAAATAATAATGATATGAACCCAAAAAGTAAAAACAGGTGCCGCCCATCAACATGGTCATTTATCCGAAATCAAACCCGGATAACCGACGTTTCCGACGTGCCGCATCGCGACATGCTGGCGACCAAGCGAAGTATCTTGAAAAAGTTATGCACCCGAATCAATAAAGAGAACAGCTTTTGCTCCTAAGCAAACAGGATCACCCAGTAACGCTTTTAATTTCGCGAGCCAGGATTCAACGCCTACTACTGACCTTATTATGCCTAAGAAAAAAAAAATTGCATCCAAACAGATCCAGCCCGGATTTAGTCCGAAACCCGCTCTCCGGCCCAGAACAATGGCTGCCATGGCGGCAAGCAGCCCCAGTCCAAAACCGCCAACTCCCAAAGGTTAGGCACCAAACATAATCATCGTTGCAACCGGTGAGAGCGTCATCGGGAAGGCATTCTTTCTTCGTGGCCAAGGGTTCGAAACGAACTGCGTCACCCGTCGGTTTTGTCCTTTATGAGGAAATTGCTTCTTAAGTGCGGCTTTTCGCCGGGTGACATTGTGATGCTGACGGCGGCGGTTCGCGACTTGCATCACTGGTATCCGGGGCATTTTCTAACTGATGTGCGAACGCCATGTCCTGAAATCTGGGAGAATAACCCGCATATCACGCCGTTAACCGAGGAAGATCCGGAAGTGGAACAGATTGAGTGCGTTTATCCACTCATTGATCGGTGCAATAATGTCCCCTACCATTGTCTCCATGGTTTTATCGAATTTTTGAATGAGCATTTGCAGCTTTATGTAAGACCAACCCTCTTCAAAGGTGACATCCATCTTTCCGATCAAGAGAAAGCATGGCACTCACAGGTCCGGGAAGTTACGGGAGCAGGCACGCCTTACTGGATCGTGGCAGCAGGTGGGAAATACGACGTGACAGTTAAGTGGTGGGCCGCGGGTCGTTACCAGAAGATAGTTGACCATTTTCGAAGGAAAATTCAGTTCGTCCAAGTAGGTGAGTATGGACATCATCATCCCAAGTTAAATGGGGTTATTGACTTCCGTGGAAAAACGAACCTGCGGGAGTTAATACGACTGGTTTATCATTCCCAAGGCGTCCTTTGTCCGGTGACTGCGTTGATGCACCTGACTGCGGCAGTGGAGACCAAGCAAGGAGAGCCAGCGAACCGTCCTTGCGTGGTAGTTGCGGGAGGACGTGAACCGGCACATTGGGAAGCCTATCCAGACCATCAATTTGTGCATACCAACGGCGCTTTGCCCTGTTGTGCCAATGGCGGATGTTGGAAAGACAGGACCGTGCGATTAAGAGACGGCGACAGTCGAGATGAGGCCAACTATCTTTGTGTGGATGTGGTGAACCAGCTTCCGCGTTGCATGGATATGATTACACCGGAGGAAGTCATTCGCAGGTTAGAAATGTATTTCAATGGAGGTGCACTTAAATACCTGTCCGCACAGGAGCAAACCGCAGCCAACCGGGGAATTGCGGCCACTTCCAAAAATGTATATGATCGGCAACCACTCAATCTTCACAATGCAGGGATGGCCTGTGAGGACTTTGTCCAGACCATACCGGCTTACCCAAATCGTTTCGCAGGCCGCGGGATTGTCATCTGCGGGGGCGGAGTCAAATATTTCACCAATGCCTGGGTTTGCATCAATATGTTGCGAAGACTTGGTTGCAATTTGCCCATTCAGCTCTGGCATCTGGGCCAAAAAGAAGTTGATGACCGGATGAGAGGTCTAATGACTCCGCTTGGGGTGGAATGCATCGATGCCAGCAACGTGCGAAAGAAATTTCCGGTAAGAATGCTCGGGGGATGGGAACTTAAATCTTATGCCATTCTCCAGTCACCGTTTCAGGAAGTGTTATTGCTGGATGCGGATAATGTACCGGTGGTCAATCCGGAATTTTTATTCGACACCCCCCAATTCCAAAAAACGGGAGCGATTTTCTGGCCGGATTATGACCATGACAAGAACACACAAGGAACAGCCATTTGGAGGAGTTGCGGCTTACGCCAGCCCAAAGAGCCGGAATTTGAAACCGGACAGATAGTGATCAACAAACGGCAGTGCTGGCAGGCTCTCTCTGTATGCATGTGGTTCAATGAAAATTCCGATTTTTACTACCAGCATTTGCACGGGGATAAGGAAACGTTTCATCTGGCCTTCCGAAAGTTACGAAAAAGCTACTCACTGGTACCGAAGGCCATTCACCCACTTGATGCGACCATGTGCCAGCATGACTTTCGTGGGCGACGCATTTTTCAACATCGCAATTTGGACAAATGGGAATTTTTCACGAACAACCGGCGGATTGAAGACTTTCGGTTTGAAGAAGAATGCCGCAGCTATATAGCCGAATTGCGGAGCAGATGGGATGGCAAGATAAGTTCAAACAGCCAAAGCACACCAAATCCAACGGTGCATTCAAAACAGTATCCACGACTGCAATCGGTCATGACTTCCCGCACGACAGTCTAATTAGTTGAATTCAACCTACCCGGCCTTCGATTACGCAAACGACTGCAGTTCCGCACGAAATGGATTGCGGCAGATTACCTTGCGCTGTTTAATGGAATTAAGTTCGCGCCGGTAAAAAAATGGATCGAAACGCTCCAACTAACGGTCAGCACCCTGCACAGACCGGCACTCCCGCTCTTTCTGACGGGGAAGGAATCATCCAGCCAGTTTTAATTCCCGATCATCAATTATTGCGATGCATAGGCCGTGGGAGTTACGGCCAAGTGTGGCTGGCTCAAAACACGATGGGCATGTATCGGGCGGTGAAAATTGTTTACCGCAAATCTTTTCAGAATGAGCGTCCATTCGAACGGGAATTATCGGGTATTCGCAGATTTGAGCCGATTTCCCGTTCACACGAGGGCTTTGTGGATGTTTTGCACGTGGGGATCAATGAAGAAGAGGAATACTTCTACTACGTGATGGAGCTTGGCGATGATCAGGCAGCAGGACAAAATATTGATCCGGACAGTTATTCTCCCAAGACGTTGGGCAAGGAGATCTCGTTGCGCGGGAAACTTTCCTTGCAGGAATGTTTGGAGTTGGGAATGGCCCTCAGCCAGGCGCTGGCTGAACTTCATAAACGTGGGCTGGTTCACCGTGATGTCAAACCTTCCAACATCATTTTCGTAAACGGTGTGCCGAAGCTGGCAGATATTGGGTTGGTAGCCGCAGTTGATGAAACGCGGTCCTATGTTGGCACGGAGGGTTTTATTCCACCGGAAGGCCCCGGCACACCGCAGGCGGATGTTTACAGTCTGGGCAAGGTGCTCTATGAAGCCAGCACCGGGAAAGATCGCCAGAATTTTCCTGAGTTGCCAACGCAACTCGAATCATTGCCCGATTCTGAAGGTTTCCTGGAACTCAACGAAGTGCTGCTGCATGCCTGCAAGAATGATATCAGCGACCGTTATAAATCGGCATGGAACATGCACGCGGACCTGCTGGTCCTGGCGAATGGAAAGTCGGTCAAGCGCCTGAAATTGCTGGAGCGGCGCCTGTCCAGCCTGAAACGAATCGTAAGTATTTCCGCAATAGTGTTAATCATCATTGCCGCCATTTCGTATAATGTTTATCGCGAATGGAGCGTCGGCACTGAATCCCGGTTGCGGCAAGTGGGTGCGAACGTAGCTTATGGAAATAGTGCCATGGAATCGGGCGACTTACTGGGAGCATTGCCACATTTTGCGGATGCGCTGCAACTGGATCAGGGGAATGTTAATCGGCAAGCGACCCATCGTTTGCGCCTTGGCTCGGTCTTTGCCCAATGCCCCAAACTGACTCACCTTTGGTTTGCAGGCACGAATATCATGGATGGGGAATTTAGCCCGGATGGCAAAAAGGTGTTAATTACCGGATCTTCTGACAGGGCAAAAATCTATGATATAGAAACCGGGGAGATAAAATTCCATCCTTTTGGAGAGCGAGCGGGATTATCAAGCGGGGTTTTCAGTGCCAATGGCCAGTTTATAGCCACGGCAAACGAAGAAAACTCAGCGTCAATTTGGAACGCAACCACTTTAGAGGAAATTCGTCATTTGGCTCACCCTGCTCCGGTGTCCAGCGCAAGGTTTAGTCCCGATGGACTTCAAATTATTACCGCTTGTGATGATGGGATAGCGCGAGTGTGGGAAGTACAAAGCCAAAGTGGCCAACCCAAATTGCTGCTCAAGCAACATACGGATGCAATTCTATTTGCTGCCTATAGTCCGGACGGTCGGCTGATTATTACAGCAAGCAAAGATTCGACTGCGCAAATCTGGGACGCAACGAACGGTCAAGCGAAGGGAGAGCCCCTTGCTCACGGAAGCTGGGTGACTTATGCAGCTTTTAGCCCGGATAATCGGAAAATTATCACCACGTGTTTCGATCGGAAAGCCCGGGTTTGGGAAGTTGAGAACGGCAGGAGTATTCTGCCTAATTTATATCATGGCGATGGAGTACAAAGTGGGGAGTTTAGTCCAGATGGCCTCCTGATTGTTACGACCAGCCTGGATGGCATGGCACGACTTTGGCGGGCGGACACTTTGCAACCAGTTGAACACAATCCCATCCTGAGACATGGCGAGCGAGTGACTCATGCTTCATTCAGCCCAGACGGTCGTTGCATTCTCGCCACGTGCATAGATGGTTCGGTGCGTGTTTGGGATCTGGCTGGAAGCATTGTGCCTCCAATTCCAACGCGCAATGTTTTCAGTGATAATGGGAGTCGATTCCTTACCATCACCAACACCAGCATGGAAATCTGCGACGCCGCGTCCGGCAGGGTGGACTCAAAATTGACTGTGACAGAGGGCTCAAAAGCGGAGTTTAGCCGCAATGGAAAATTCATTCTGATCAGCTCTGTAATATCGAGCAATTCCCAAGGAACAAATTTGCTCCTGCAGGTTTGGGATGCAACAACCGGGAAACCAATGGAAGCCGGCCTTTCATTTTCAAATTCGTTTCCCAAAGCGGCACTAAGCGATGATGGCAAGCGCCTGATAACTTTTAACGGCAAAGTCGCACAAACTTGGGATTTAGTTAAACGAACCCCGCTCTCGCCACCCATACAGCATAGTGAAATAATCAACTCGGCTTTCTTTAGTCCGAATGGTAACCAGGTAGTAACCGGATGCAGTAACGAAGTTCAAGTTTGGAATGCTTTCACCGGTCAACCCACTTTCCCACTCTTAAAACATTCATTACCGGTCGAATACACAGCGTTCAGCCCTGACGGGGCGTACCTTGTCACTTGTTGTTCCGATTACTTACTTACCAAGTGTTTCGCGCAAGTTTGGAATGCTTCCACCGGTCAACCCATAGGCCCTCAACTAAAACATGGGGATGGTGTCCTTTTTGCCTCTTTCAGTCCGGACAGCCGGCGCGTTGTCACCGCGAGTGAAGATTTTACGGCAATCGTGTGGGATGCGGTCACTGGCGCACAACTGGCCGCTCTTAAGCACGACAACCAAGTAGTAACAGCAATTTTTAGTCCTAATGGTAAACAGGTGGTAACTGCCAGCCGGGACAAGACGGCGCGGGTTTGGAGTGCCGAAACGGGCGATCCGTTAACCCCTCCCCTGCGGCATAATGATGCATTGGCAAACGCTAAATTCCTGGCGGATGGACGCCGAATCGTTACTTCTGACCAACCGGGCAATGTGCGGGTGTGGAATCTGCCTGTAAAAGAAACCCAAGTGGACGATCTCCGTAACCTGGCTCATTTGCTCTCAAATGATCCGGTTACGCCTCAAGGAAGATTTACTTCATCGAAAACGGAATCGATTAAGATTAGCTGGCAGCAATTGCGAACTAAATACCCCGATGATTTTAAAACCACTGGCCAGGAAATCGCGGCCTGGCATGAATTTGAGGCTGAAAGCAGTGAAATAGAAAAACATTGGTTCGCAGCGGCTTTCCATTTAAAGCAACTCTTGTCAATGCGACCTGGCGACCAGTCTCTCCTTGAGCGGCTTAATCGCGTAAATAAGCATTGGGACAAGAAAAATTAGATCCTCCCCAAATGTTCGCGGGCGACGTTATCGGCTCGATTTCGAATTTACCCAAAATAAAATACGATTTTTGAAAGATTGGGAACTTTTCATACGTATAAAGGATAAACAGCGAATTATGTTTTTCCTGATTTCAACGTATTTGCATAAGTTTGGCCCATGCCTGGCTCAGAATGCTAATGGCTTGATTCGCCGGCCACTGGATGTTAACCCCCCGAAATAACGATGCGAGTCATTCTGCAAAACAGGAAGTCGCTTCTTTATTTTAAAGCTTCAAATCAGTGGACTCCGTTTATACATGAGGCCTCAGATTTTGAAGGTATCATCAAAGCGGTTGACTTCATCAGCGAAGTCAAACTTCCCGGCATTGATGTCCTGATGCACTTTGGCGACCCGAAATATGATGTGCGTCTCAAAGTAACAAATTGAAGACGCCTGCATCTGTCCATTGGGCTTTGTGCTGCCGCTCAAATTTGATCGATAGATTAGAACCGGTATCCCACGCCCAGAGTCACGAATATTGATCGGCTGAGGTCTAATTCCACCGTGCGACCACCCAGATTGTGCTCATAATTACCCAGCAATTGATACTGCAGGCCACCTTCTGCGCTCCAGCGTTCGGACAATTGCCATGCGACTTTTGCGCTCAGATAGCCACCACAAAGCACGCTGAAATCGTGACCTTTGCCAGAACCACGCGCAACACCGCCACCGGTAATAAAGGCGGTTTCAGTCCAGGAGGCTGAGCCATCTACCAACCCGACGGCCAGACCGCCGGACAATGCCAGGTTTACCCGTTTCCAAAGCGGAAATTCCACATACGGCCCGAGACGGAAACCCCAAACATCGGCATTAAATTCACGATGGCCAGTGATGGTTGCACCACCGGGAATGACGGTCGTAATCGAACTGATGGGAGTTGAACCAATGACAAATCCGGGTCCGCCAAAGTTGCCCTGGTAAGAGGGTGGCGCTTGCGGGGGTGTTGTGCCGGGCGTGTAGGGATAGGCATCGGTCGTGCGCAGAGCATTGCCTAAAAAAGTACCGTTATCATTCAAGGCGACGTTCATGTAATTGACAGCGATTTCGAATCCGTAGTGCAGGTTCCCCTGCTTTCCAAGCTCCCGGCTGTAGGTAAATTCGCCGCCGAAGTTTGCATCATCGCTATCATTTCCGCCTGTTGAGGAAACACTAGCTCCCACAGAAGAACGACTCATGAGAATAGTGTTGCCGGAAACTTGGCTGGCGCTGTTATCGTAACCCCAATACCAGGTTTGACCGTCAACACTGCCGCTGACGTCGTTATACACGTAGCCATTATCGTAGTTGTAACGATCACCAGTGGGAGTCCGGCGCGGATTTGGGTTTAAAGTCAGGTTGCCAGAATTTTTAAATTTGGCCGAGATGTTGAAACCAAAGCGCGCAGCGAAACTGAAATGGTTCAGACTATTGGTATCGGACTGTTCCGCCATGGCGGCAGTAGGCACCACAAATGCGCAAGCAGCCAAAAAAAGCGGAGTGGAATGATATTTATTCATATTCGTGATCAAGGTTTAGCTGGCGCAACGATTACGCGGTAGAACCGGCTGGGCCCCGATAATGGTTTACTGTCAGTCTTGGGCGGACCGTCATCATACCATTGTGTGACGTTGGCACTGGCGGTGATGGAAGGCGTAGCGGCCTTCCAGGTCTGCAGGTTATCGTCGCTGTAAATAACAGTGTAAGTGCGGCCCGTGATGCTGGGGAATTCAATCACCAAGCGAGGATCATCCGCAATGCGGGAATCCACAAAGACGCGAGTAATAGTGAGTCCGTTGCCCGAGTTGGTGCCGGAGGATGCAGGCAGAACGGCTTCCACTTCCAAGGTATTGGTGAAGGGACGGCGATCTGGCACGAAGAACTCAAGCAAGAGCACAACCGTCTGGTTCGGGTTCAACGGCGCATTGTATTGGATATACGGTCTTCCAGAATTGGTGCCCGTGGCGTTGTGGAGTTGAACTCCAGTGCGAAGGCCGCCCACGTAGAGGCGCAAGGCGGCGGCTGTGGTGGCACTCAGGTTCGTTACCGTGACACGCTCTTCGTAGAGACCAGTCTGCGGATTGAATACATTCGGGCCAGCGAGAATTCCGAATTGGCCCGTTGAGATACTGGTGTTGACCTGGGAACCGGGCGATGTGCCGTCGTTGTTCGAGTTGACTGGATCCAAGGTGGAAGATGTAGCTGAGGCTTTGTTGGTGAATGAGCCGCTAATTGGAGCCTTCACGGTAATTGTGAAATTCGTCGAAGCGCCTTTGATGAGAGACGCAATGGCTGGCCAAGTCACGACGTTGTTAGAGAAGGCAGCGCCACCGGATGCACTCACAAATGTCAGATTGGTTGGCAGATTATCAATTGCCACCACATTTGCCGCCGTGGAAGGCCCGAGGTTCGTCACCGTGATGGTGTAGGTGAAGTTGGCACCGGGCAGCACTGTATCAGCACCGGTCTTGAATACGGCAACATCAGCTTGGGGCGTGACGCTCGTGGTCACTTTAGAACCAGGGGTGCTGCCGTCGTTGTTGCCGGGCACTGGGTCGCCGGTGGTTGAGGTTGCACTGGCGATGTTGGTGAACGAACCACTTGCGGGTGTTTTGACGGTGATTGTGAAGTTGGTTGTGCCACCGTTAGTGAGAGAAGTAACCGGGGGCCAATTCACTACGTTGCCTGTGAGCAATCCGCCATTGGATGCGCTGACAAAGGTCAACACACCCGGGAGGCTATCACTCACCACTACGTTGGAAGCCGTGGATGGCCCAAGGTTGGTTACTGTGATCGTGTAGGTCAGGTTGCCGCCGGCAAGGACACTGCCGCTACCAGTTTTGATTACAGCTAAGTCGGCTTGCGGAGTGACGGTCGTCACCACCACGGAAGCCGCGCTGCTGCCGTCGTTATTGGAAAACACTGGATCACCCGTGCTTGAAGTAGCCGAAGCCGTGTTGGTGATGCTGCCGCTCGCCGGAGCTTTTACGGTGACGGTGAAGCTGCTCGCACCACCATTGGTGAGGGAAGTAATCGTGGGCCAGATGACGGCATTAGCACTCAGGAGGCCACCACTAGAAGCACCGACGAAGATGGCGCTTAAAGGCAGGCTGTCACTCACCACTACATTCGAAGCTGTGGATGGCCCAAGGTTGGTGACGGTGATGGTATAAGTCAGGTTGCCACCCGCCAGCACCGTCGAGGAACCGGTCTTGATGACGGCAATGTCGGCTTGGGGTGTGACTGTGGTCACCACTACAGAAGCCGCGCTGCTGCCGTCATTGTTCGTCGGCACCGGGTCACCGGTGCTGGAGGTAGTTGAAGCTGTGTTAGTGATGCTGCCGCTAGCCGGGGCTTTCACAGTTACTGTGAAGGTGGTTACGCCACCATTGGCCAAGGAAGTGATCGCAGGCCAGTTGACGACGTTGCCATTCAAGAGACCACCGCTGGTGGCACTCACGAAGGTGACCGTGCTTGGGAGATTGTCACTGACCACCACATTCGATGCCGCCGAGGGGCCAAGGTTGGTCACCATAATTGTATAAGTCAGGTTGTCACCAGCTAGGACAGTAGCAGAACCCGTCTTCAAGACTGCAACATCAGCTTGCGGCGTGACGGTCGTGACCACCACCGAGGCGGCACTGCTGCCGTTGTTGTTGGCTGAGACGGGATCCCCCGTGCTGGAAGTTGCATTCGCACTGTTGGTGATGGAACCATTCGCGGGGGCTTTCACGGTTACCGTGAAGCTGGTGACTGCGCCATTAGCTAGGGAAGTGATCGCGGCCCAGTTGACAACATTGCCAGTGAGCAGACCACCGTTAGACGCGCTCACGAAGGTGACATTTAAAGGCAGGTTGTCACTCACTACCACATTGCTCGCTGTCGAAGGCCCGAGGTTGGTGACGGTGATCGTGTAGGTCAGGTTGCCGCCAGCCAATACCGTGGCACTGCCACTCTTCAAGACGGCGAGGTCCGCTTGAGGAGTGACGGTCGTGACCGCCACTGAAGCCGCACTGCTGCCATTGTTGTTGGCTGGGACTGGATCACCGGTGCTCGAAGTCGCACTGGCACTGTTGGTGATGGAACCACTCACTGGCGCTTTCACGGTGACGGTGAAGCTGCTTACGCCACCATTGGCGAGAGAAGTGATCGCAGGCCAACTTACCGTGTTGCCGCTCAAGAGACCGCCACCAGTGGCGCTCACGAAGGTGACACTCAAGGGCAGTCCGTCGCTCACCACCACGTTACTCGCCGCGGAAGGCCCGAGATTCGTCACCGTGATCGTGTAGGTCAGGTTGCCGCCAGCTAGGACACTCAAGGAACCGGTCTTTAAGACGGCAATGTCCGCTTGTGGCGTCACCGTCGTGACCACCACCGAGGCAGCGCTGCTGCCATCGTTGTTGGAAGGCACCGGATCACCTGTCGTGGAACTGGCGGAAGCAGTGTTAGTAATGCTCCCACTGGCCGGCGCTGTTACGGTCACTGTGAAGGTGGTCACTCCACCGTTGGCGAGGGAAGTGATCGCGGGCCAGTTCACGGTGTTGCCGCTCAAGAGGCCACCACCGGTGGCGCTCACAAAGGTGACCGTGCCCGGGAGACTGTCACTCACCACCACGTTGGAAGCCGTGGATGGTCCGAGGTTGGTAACGGTGATCGTATAGTTCAGGTTGCCTCCGGCCAATACCGTGAAAGAACCGGTTTTGATTACAGCCAGGTCTGCCTGCGGAGTGACGGTCGTGACCACTACCGAGGCGGCGCTGCTGCCGTCGTTGTTCGTGGGCACCGGGTCACCTGTCGTGGAACTCGCGCTCGCGCTGTTGGTCATGCTGCCACTCGCCGGAGCTTTCACCGTGACGGTGAAGCTGCTCATGCCGCCATTGGTGAGACTAGTGATCGTGGGCCAGTTGACGGTGTTGCCGCTCAAGAACCCGCCACCGGTGGCGCTCACAAAGGTGGCACTCAAAGGCAAATTGTCACTGACGACCACATTGGAAGCGGTCGAAGGTCCAAGGTTGGTGACTGTGATCGTGTAGGTCAGGTTGCCGCCAGCCAGCACGGTGGAGGAACCCGTCTTAAGCACCGCGATATCGGCTTGTGGTGTCACGGTAGTTACGACCACCGAAGCGACGCTGCTGCCATCATTGTTGGTGGATACTGGATCACCGGTGCTCGCAGTGGCGCTCGCGCTGTTGGCGATGGAACCACTTGAAGGCGCTTTCGCGGTTACAGTGAAGCTAGTCACCCCACCGTTGGTGAGGGAAGTAATCGCGGGCCAGTTAACAACATTGCCGCTCAAGAGCCCGCCGCCCGTCGCACTCACGAAGGTGACATTCAAAGGCAGGTTGTCACTCACCA
>JAQGPC010000052.1 GCA_028293285.1 Pedosphaera sp. | reverse complement strand
CTGAGCTGCACGCGAACGGCTCAATCTCATAGACTCCAACTGACTCCCAGCCAGTCCTGTCACGTGTAACGTAACTATTTGTGTATAAATAACATAAGAGTAATTATCGTGATTTTGCTTGGGTTTTTGGCCCAAGTTCGTCCGGGACGGTAGAGAGGAGCCAAAACTGCCAGATTTGATACTTGGGATGGTTCTTGATGTCTGGCTCAAGCCGGTTAATTTATGCCCCATGGAAACATCCAATCCACTGCTGAGACGGGAAATCGAGTATTCGCGGGACGTCGCCTCATCCATGAATTTGGAAGGGGTCGTGAACAAGACGGGTATTCTGGTGCTGCTCTGCCTGGCGGCGGGGGCTTTCTCGTGGTCGCAACCGGAATTGCAAGGGCCGTTCATCATGATCGGCCTGCTGGGTGGATTTGTGGCTTGCATGGTCGGGATGTTCAGGCCGGCGGCGACGCCGATCGCGGCTCCCATATATGCGGTGTTGGAAGGTTTGTGCATTGGGGCGCTTTCACATTTGATGAACACGCGCTGGCCGGGTCTGATGGTGAACGCGCTGTTTTTAACGTTCGGCGTGCTGGCGTTGATGCTGGTTTTGTACACGAACCGGATCATCCGGGTGACGGACCGGTTTGCTAAGGGGGTATTTCTGGCAACGGCAGCGGTGGCTTTGGTTTATCTGTTGGACATGGTTTTGAGAATGTTTGGGGCGAATGTGCCTTACATTCATGAATCGGGTTTGGTGGGCGTGGGAATCAGCCTGGTGATTGTGGGGATTGCCTCGTTCAATCTGCTGGTGGACTTTGCGGTGATCGAACAGAACATCCGTCAGAGGGCGCCGAAATTCATGGAGTGGTATTGCGGAATGGCGCTGCTGGTGACGTTGGTTTGGTTGTATCTGGAGTTGCTTCGACTGCTCTCGAAACTGCGGAGCCGGTAATCATTCTGACAAAAGGGAGCTTAGTGCGGTCCGGAGCGCGGTCAATCGGTTGCGCGCCCGGTTGCTCCACCATGCGGCAAGCTAAACCGCATGAAGTCTCTGTAGTGTTCCTATCAATATGGCGCGGCGATGGCGGTCGGCCCGGCGGAGCGCCGATGCTCAACTCCGCGAACGCCAATCGAGCAGGTTTGCCAAATCGTATTACGGAGGTACGGTGCAGTGACGGCTGGCTTCGGACAGCCCGACAACCGGGCAAGCCGACGGTCAATTTCGAAAACAAGGAGAACGAGCTATGAAAATTTTGATGGTCCTCACATCCCATGATCAATTGGGCAACACGGGTCGCAAGACCGGCTTCTGGCTGGAGGAATTTGCCGCCCCGTACTATGTTTTTAAAGACGCCGGGGTCGACCTGACTCTCGCCTCAACCAAGGGCGGGCAGCCGCCGATCGATCCCAAGAGCGATCTACCCGAGAACCAAACCCCTGCCATGACCCGGTTCAAGCAAGATCCCGCTGCGCAAAAGACACTTTCCCAAACCGTCAAACTTGCCGACATGAACGCCGAGGACTTCGACACGATATTCTACGTGGGCGGCCACGGGCCGATGTGGGACCTCGTGGACAACCCCGATTCCATCGCCTTGATCGAGTCCTTCTACAATTCCGGCAAGCCGGTCGCCGCGGTCTGCCATTCGCCGGCCGTGTTCCACCGGGCGATGTTCGAAGGCGCTTCGCTCGTAAAGGGCAAGCGCGTCACCGGCTTCACCAACGGAGAAGAGGCGGCCGTTCAACTCACCCATGTTGTCCCTTTCCTGGTCGAGGATGAATTGAAGCGGGTCGGCGGCCTTTATGAGAAAGCTCCCGACTGGCAACCCTTTCACATCGTTGATGGACTTCTCGTGACGGGTCAGAATCCCGCATCTTCGACTGGCACGGCGCAAGCGCTTTTAAACTTGGAAGCCATGAAAACCGCTCACGTTTAGCTTTCAACCACACGGTATGGGGAAAGCAAATGTGACGGGCGTAATTGATAGTTAAACTGCGATCGTTGCGGTCTGAACCAGAAACCTCGAAAGTTTCTGCCACAGGTGCCGCCCCAAAAGGAACGAATGCCATGAGTGCGAATACCAGGCAAAAGCAGGTGGCCATTGTCACCGGCGCATCCAGCGGCATTGGCTTGGGCATGGCCCGGGCGCTGCTCGAACACGGCTATGGTGTCGTCGCAAATTCGCGCACAATCAGCAAATCAAAGGATCTGAAACCCTCGGCGGACCTCGTCCTGGTGGACGGTGACATTGGCAAAAAGGAGACAGCCATAAAAGTGGTTGATGCGGCAGTGAAACAATTTGGCCGCATCGATCTACTCGTCAACAACGCGGGTATCTATATGGCGAAGCCGTTCACGGATTATACTCCGGAGGATTTTGAAACGATGATCGGCACGAATGTCGCCGGATATTTTTTCATCACGCAACAGGTGGTGGCGCAAATGCGCAAACAGAAGTCCGGCCACATCGTGGGCATTTCGACCGCTTTGACCGACCAACCACTCGCCGGCGCGCCTATCTCGTTGCCGGTCCTCACCAAGTCCACCATTCCGGCGTTCAACCGCGCCTTGGCCATGGAATATGTGGCCGACGGGATTCGGGCCAACACCATCTCGCTCGGCGTGGTGGACACGCCGATGCACGCCGACGACGACCATGAAGTCCTGAAAAAGCTCAACCCCGCCGGGCGATTGGTTCAAGTCTCCGAAATCGTGGATGCCTTGTTCTATTTGCAATCCGCGACCATGGTGAATGGCGAAAACATTCGCATCGATGGAGGAGCGCATGCCGGCGCCAAGTGGTGATAGTCCTGGCGGTTTGAGTTCGCGTATTGGCGAGCTGGGAATCGTGCTGCCCGCGCCTCCAACGCCTTTGGGGGCCTACGTCGAGTCCTCGGACACCGGAAATCTGCTCTTCCTGAGCGGAATGCTGCCGGTGATGAATCGCAAGCTCACCATTTCCGGCCGCCTGGGTGAGAATCTTTCGGTCAACGAAGGCCAGGAAGCCGCGCGTATTGCTTCGCTCAACGCACTCGCCGCCGCGAAGCAACATCTCGGCAATCTGGACCGGCTCAAAAAACTCGTCAAACTGACCGTGCTCATCGCAACCACCGCGCAGTTTACCGAACACGCGGCCGTGGCAGACGGAGCGTCAAATCTGTTTGTCCGAATTTTTGGACCGGAAGCCGGTCACGTCCGGTTGGTCTATGGAGTGCAAAGTTTGCCGGTCGGGGCGCCACTGATAGTTGACGTTATTTTCGAAATCTGGAACCCGCCGCCCCAGCCAAACTTTTCCCGGTAAATGCGGTGCCCTCACCGAAGCGCCGCCAGCTCGCTTTCTCAATTTAAACTTGGTCGCAAGCCGTGATGGCAGCATACGGCATCAGAGGCAAGCGAAACCTTCACCCAAAGGCTCTTGCATAGACCCGTCAAAGACGCTAACTATTTGAAAAATGCTTCTTGCATCACTTACCACCACGCCTTCCGAACCCCTATTCGGCGCTGCCATCTTCGCGACTGTCGGTGGGTTTTTGGTATTCACCGGGCTGTGTCTAGAAAAGTGGGGCACGCCAAAGCCGAAGCACGATGCCAAACAGTTAAAGTATCGGAAAATAGCAGATGCAGTTGGTTGGTGTGTACTAATGTTTGGAATTGCGGTGGAGATATATACCGCCGGGAAGCTTGCCATGAGCGAAAAGGCCGAAATGAATCAGTTGCGGAGCGTTGCGGAAAGAAACGACCTACAAAAACAACCGATCCAAACCATCACGGCGGAGGCATGGCTTTTTGTGAAGGGGACAAACTTGGATATTCCCTTAGAGCAAGGCCCGCTGCCGTGGTCGTCATACATCACATCCCGACTGGACACCGTTTCAATCACCGGGCTCACGGAAACATCGGCGCAAGGTTCTCGAGAGCCTGCCTTTGGTTTGGTAGCTTCCAAAGTAGAAGTGCAAAAGCTTTTTACCAACGGGATATTGGTCAAATTTGAATTTGAGAAGCCCCCTTTTTTGGGAACTGTGTTTAAAGGACATTCCGGCGACCTTTACACTTGGGATGTGCTTGTACTTACAGTTCCATTCTTGGAGGGAGGCCGGGAGCTCCTCACCCCTGAAAAAAGCGGCGAAATCACCATTAAAGTCAACTCCATGCTCTCGCGGACATATGAAGTTCCACACCAGAAAACCCATTTTGCGTCGCGCGACATTTCTATTATCGCAACCAACGGACAATTCCGACCTTACGATTTCTGGAGAATGCCCGACCCTCGAACAAACGCCGCGCCATCAATGCAAGCAACGAAAAGCCCGGCAGCGTAAAGCCGTTTCGCTTGCGCGAGGGGCCGCTTTTTACTAGGCTCGAATTAATCGAAGGAATTTGAATGCTCAAATCTCTGACAATTCAAAACTTTAAACGTTTTCGGGAACTCACTTTTCCCACGTTAAAGCGTGTAAACTTGATAATGGGCAAAAACAATACCGGAAAGACTGCTGTTCTGGAGTCATTGATTTTACTTATTGAGCCGGAAAATTTTCCAGGGTTGATTCCAAAAACCTTTCGTAATTATCCTGATAATTACAACCTCGGCGAAAACCAATGGAACTGGCTGTTCTTTAATCAGGAGACTGGTCATCCGATAGTTGTCATAACCAAAACGGATGAATTACCTGTTTATTCCACTGCATTCACTCGTGGAAGAATTGTTCCACAGGGATGGCAATGTGCCTACTCGGACAGCTATATGAATATAGCTTATTTGTCGCGGACCGTGGAAAAGGTTTTTGACGTTACAGGCAGCTTCAGTCATGAAATTCCTAAGCGTATGACTTGTGGCGCAATGACGCTCTCGTTAAGGCCTACTGACCCTCACAGAGATGCAATGGATTATGAACGCGTGGTTTTGAAGTCAGGCAGTGAAGAACGACTTGAAGCGCTGGTGCGGAAATTGGAGCCTCGCCTTAAGAGCATCCGTACAATCAAGTTATATGGACAGCCATTGCTTTACCTCGATATTGGACTTCCAGAAAGAATACCGGCTATTCATTTAGGCCAGGGGTTTAATCGTCTCCTTTCGATTTACTCCGAACTTATTGCTTCAGGAAAAAAGGTTTTGTTGATCGATGAGATTGAGAACGGACTTCACTACTCAGTGCTGACAGAGATTTGGCGTGGGATACTCAATGTTACTGAACAAGAAGGAATTCAGGTTTTTGCGACAACACATAGTTATGAATGTATCCGCGCCGCCCATGATGCTTTTTCTGAGACTTTGGATTATGATTTTGCTCTCCACAGGTTGGAGGAGGTAAAGGGCGAAGTTAAGGTGATCACGTACGACAAGGAAACACTGGAGGCATCCTTGGCCAACAATTTCGAGATACGATGAATTCAAGCCGGAGGAATACTCCAACGATAATTAACGCAAAGCGGATGCTTATCGGAGAAGGTTGGGAAGAAGTTCTGTTTTTCCAGGCACTTTTGGAAGAACTTAAAATTTCCGGGGTTCATGTTGAATGCTACGATGGCAAGTCGAAGTTGGATGTTTTCTTGAGAGCAGTGAAGAATCGTTCCGGATTTTCACTCGTTGAGAGGTTGGCGATCACACGTGACGCTGATGAAGATGCCGTTGCTGCCCGAACAAGTGTGCAAGCCGCGATCAAGCAAGCTGATTTTCCTCAAACTTTGACCATCAGCACTTTTATGCTTCATGGAGAATTAAATATTGGTGCACTTGAGGATTTGTGTCTTTTAAGCATGAAGGGTGAGAAAATAGAAGACTGTATTAATAACTATTTGGCCTCCGCTCGCAATGCTCTAAATACTGTTCATTCCTCCACTTCGCAAAAAGCAAAGGCGCGAATCCACACCTGGCTTGCGGCCCAGAATGAGCCAGACTTGCGTCTCGGGCACGCGGCAATTAAGGGCCTGTTAAACTGGAATTCCCCCGCCTTCAGCGACTTGATCAAGTTCCTTCAAATGTTGGCTTAATGCCTTGGTTCGTTCTGGCATGTGAACGAGTCGCAATTTGCCGATTAGGCAACTCGGCGTATCGGCTATGGCTTCCATGCCGACGAGGTCACGGCAAAGTGTGAACGAAGCGCCAAAAGACCGCTGCCTTCTTTTGTGGGCCTTTGATCGAAATCATATATGCACGCCCTTTGGAGAGGGTCACTGCAATTCCGAGATCATCATACTCGATTGTCTTGCTCACCCCATTAAGGATTTGGTGCGAAGGCGCGCCAAGTCTGCGAACTTTGTCCTCCGAATCGCCACTGGAGAGTCCGGCAACTGATCTCCAACCAAAGGAAACATAATCGCGGGAATAGAGGTTGAGCGATTCGACTAAATTAGATTTGTTGAACTCAACAGTCAAACGAACGTTGCTGGATGCCTCTTCATAAATCCACTCATTGTAGTCCTCCACCTTCGTCGCTTGAGGCATCCTGTTCACGTCATTGGTAGGCGCATTGACCGTATAAACCCAATTAAATCCTTTGTATTCTTCGTTACTAATGACCTCTTTTGGAAAGCCTAGTCGGTATTTTACCTCCTCACGTGAATCTCCGATGCTGATGCCTTGCGCCGCGTTTAGTTGATTTGAAAACGCGTGGTAACGAATGGAGATGTTTACGGCATACACGATAAGGCCTAACGCTAACACGAGGAGGAAAATTATTTTAACATTCGACTTCTTGTGCGTTGCAGGAATTTTGTTCTCATGCTCTGCAGCCGGAGGCACCGGCGGCGCAGTTCCTTCGCCCCAATCATGAGCACCCGAGGAGTTGGGCTGTTCCGCTCTTGGGCGAGTATCTGACGCCAAGAATTGGCTCAGGACTTCGTATGCCCCGTTAATAGTTTTCAACCGTTCCTGGGCTTTGTGCTGCATTTTAGCATCGTTTGGAAATCGGTCGGGGTGCCAAACCT
>JAQGPC010000045.1 GCA_028293285.1 Pedosphaera sp. | reverse complement strand
GTTGGCCGGAGAGGAACCTGAGCCGGTGCGCGAAGTAATGGAGGTGCGAACGGCATTTGAGGAGTCGGGAGTGCAGGTATTCCGGGGCAAGCTGCGGGAATCGGCTGCGGCGGCTTACGCAAGATTGAAGCAGGCATTTGGAACAAATACGGTGCCGCTGCTACAAGAGGACAGGCAACAAGGGGCGGCAATTTGGCTGATGCCAAAACCGATTGAGAAAGCGACGCTGGAAAGGCCGGTGCGATATTGGATTAATTGGCTGTTGCTGGGCATCACGATTTTGACGACGACCTGGGCAGGGGCGCTTCATCAAGGAGTTAATTTGCTACAGGAGCCGGGACGGTTTGTGGTGGGGTTGTCTTATTCATTGGGTTTGCTCGCGATTTTAGGGCTGCACGAACTGGGACATTTTTTTGCGGCGCGAAGGCATGGAATGAATGTGACGCCACCTTATTTTATTCCGGCACCATTCGCACTTGGGACATTTGGCGCGTTCATCAAAATGCGTTCGCCGCCAGAGGATCGCCATGCATTGTTCGATGTGGCGGTTGCGGGGCCATTGGCGGGTTTGGTCATTGCGATTCCTGCGTTGTTGATCGGGTTGCACTCATCCGAAGTATTGGGCAGCAGCGTTGGCGCAATGCGCAGCCCGCTTGATGGATCATCAGCGGGGTCGTCGATTCTTTTTGCACTGCTGGCGAAGCTGTCGCTCGGGCCGGCGCTTTTGAAAGGAGACGTTTTGCGGTTGAGTCCGCTGGCGTTTGCGGGTTGGCTTGGTTTGTTGATTACAGCGCTTAATTTATTGCCGATTGGACAACTCGATGGGGGGCATATTGCGCGGGCGATGTTTGGTAGCTACCGAGGCCGAATCATCAGCCGGATTGGCCTGTGGTCTTTGTTTTTGCTGGCATTGTTTGTCTGGCCGGGGCTGATGACATGGGCAATCATTGTTTTCTTTATAGCAAGCGGCGGAACCACGCCACCGCTGAATGATTTGACGCCGATCTCGTCGAGGCGGCGTTGGCTGGGTTATTTTTCTTTTCTAATACTCGCACTGATTCTCATTCCGTTGCCGCTTTCGTGGTGGCATGTGCTGGGGATTTATCATCCGTAATTGAGTGGATGCGGAACCTGAAAGTAGGACAAGCGTCCCGCCTGTCTGGGAAGAACCCGGAGCACTTGGGTGTGAATCAGATAAGTGTCGTGTATGAAGCTGGTTACGTTCTGAGACAGGCAGGATGCCTGTCCTACCTTCAAAGGCACCGCCGCACGGCTTCAGCCTGCGACGAAATAAACAATTTCAAACTGACCACTACGGAGGTTGCGCTTGATTCATGTCGAGAGCTTAGGCTTACTAGCCTGGTTCTATAGTGTCATGACCAAAGCTGCTCAAATTTCGGTTACCTGTTCCGCTGGGTGGAAACGCGTTGGAATTTCAGTGTTCACAATCTGGGCGATTCTGTTCGGCCTGAACACAACAATTCCGGCCAGAGATTTGAGCAGCACGAATGAGGCGATACCAAGCGCCTTTGGCTACCAGCGGAAAGCCCTGGCCTTGGGGCGGGGATTGCCGCAAACGGAAGCTGGCGGCGGCCCGACGCATCCGCAGAGCGCGAAGGACAACTTTTTAAAATTGATTGGGAATCCCAAGAATAATTCCAAAAAAGGTTGGACGTGCGATTTGTCGTACGACTTGATGCTGAAATTGGGGATGGACCCAAAAACCACTTCCTATGAAAAACTTTTTGAGTATATCGGAAGGCATCATCTCGGTTATCGGATAGTTCTGCTCAATATGCCAGCGGGACAAGGGGCGGGGTTTTGGGGTGCTGCGGTGGATAATGGGATGATGCCGTTCGCGCCGCATTTTAATAATTCCAAAACGCGATACGAAGATCCGGTTGGAATCAAGGCAGCGGTCAGCGTAGGCGGGGGCGCGGGGGCCAATTATTACAGCTATGGGCCGAGTCTGGAGTTTTATGATGCGTTGCCGAAATGGATGTCAGCCCAGAATTACGAGGATGCAGCGGAGAGTTGGGCCAACCAGGTGGTGGCAACGAAATTTACAAGGATTTTGGATGCGCATCCGAATTATAATATTTGGGATGCGCGTGAGCATATGCGCCAGGCGGGCAGTCGTTATGCGGAAGGTTGGACGGAGCAGGAAGGGTTTGGCCGGGTAAATGAAAGTGTGACAGTTACGAACCTGCTGCCCGGAGCGCCGGTGGAATTCTGGGCGATGAAGTCCACGGATAATCGCAGGGTGAAATTCACGTGGAGAAATTTTTTGCAGAGTGATTTCGCGTCCACGGTCATCGCCCGGAAAGATGGCCGCATCATTTATGAGGGGGCGGATACTAATTTCACGTGGGTGAGTGATGTGGACGGAGAGGAGATATTCAAATATTGGTCGAAGAATAGGGCGGGAGTTGTTTCCCGATGGGAAACCAACAATATGCGAACGATTCAAGGACTTGCTCATCTGACAAACCAACTCTGCTTGATCTTAGGCGCGCCAACAGCGAAGGATTCGGTGAATTTGCAGGCGCATTATCGTTTTCAGAAGAGTGTTCCCCTGTGGATATGCGACGTCGTTTTTCGTCCGGGAAATACGAATTATGATGGGGTAACGAATTTTCCCAGTGGGCCGGTGGTGGCGGTGCTGCCGGATTACGCGGCGATGGTTTCGTATGCGATTGAGAAGAAATATCGCATGTTAATTGTGCCGGCGACAGTGGGTGAGCAGGAAGATCTTTACAGTTTTAAAAGTGAGTGGGACCGGGCGGCGGCGCATGGCATTGCCGTGGTACTGCCACATTGTCCCACAGCTTTTCCTTTGCGCGTAGAGTTCGCTCATAGGGAGAGTCCGCCGCGTCTTTTTTCCGCGATGGTAGTGAGCGGCGGCAGGGAGGCGAACGAACGCACATATGGGCCGGGATTGGAATTTTTTGATGCTTTTCCCGCGCAGGGAACCGCACCGGTAGAGGCAACGCCGAACGCGGGGGCGGCTTATTTGGCGGTGAAGCTGGCCAAAGTGATGGATGCGAATACCAATTATAATATTTGGGATGCCCGCCAGCATTTACGCCAGAGCGCGAGCTACTATACAAAGGGTTGGACGGAAACAAATGGGTATGGTCGGGCAGCGGAGAAAATTGAAAAGCTGGATTTGGATATAGCTCCACCGTTGGAGATCCGGGGCGTGAAGTCTTCCGATGGAAAAACGGTGGCGTTATCGTGGGAGAATTTTTTGCAAAGCGATTTTGCCGAGACGGTGATTGCGAAGGGCAATGGAACCATTATTTATCAGGGAGCAGGCACGAATTTTATTTGGAAAAGCGATGTCACGGGAGAAGAGGAGTTTCATTTTGCATCGAAGAGCAAGGCGGGCAGGCTTTCGAGGGAAGAGTCGTATACAGTTGTGCGAGTGAAGGGGCTGGTTCCTTTTTAAGAAGAACCCGGCAACAAGTTGCAGGCATTTTCATTCCATCCAAATATGGCCGCTAAAGGAGGCGCCACTTACTGAAAGACTAACTTAATAATTCTAAGTGACATAAGGAGCTATGCTTTGTAGTTGCTTCGGGAGGTATAATGGCGCATCGTTGTTCATTACATTTGTCCACCTAAAGCAACATGAAAACGGAGCGTATTTTTACCAGCAACCATACCAAAAATAGATTTCGAATTGTGCGAGGTGTGGCGTTGGGTTTGGCTCCGTTGGCAGGCGTTTTGGTCGCGCACGCGCAACCGGATTACGCGCCGGCGCGTTGGACTCCGCCTGCCTGCACTAAAATGTATACGTCAGGCAATGGACATCACTTCGTGGTGATCCATGACATGGAGGGGTATTATCAAAGCACCATTTCCTACCTGAATCGCTGCGATACGGACGCGACCGGGAAGTTTAATGTAGAGGCGAGCATCCATTATGAAGTGAACGGTTTGTCCGATAGTGGCAGCGATTTTGCGCCGGGAGATATTACGCAGATGGTACGGGAATCCAATTATGCCTGGCATGTTCGCTGTTGGAACACTTACACGTTTGGGACGGAACATGAAGGTTTTGCGAGCAATCCGGCTTGGTACACGAAGTCCATGTATATTGCGTCGTCTGGATTGCAACGGCACCTTTGCGATGCCTACGCAATCGCGAAGGACCGCAACCATGTGATTGGGCATAATGAATGGCAGACGCCGGCATGGAAGACGTGGATGGCGGCGAACTGGCCGGCGATTGATACGACTTGCAATACGCATACCGACCCGGGCGTTTACTGGAATTGGGGTTACTTCATGAATCTCATCAAACAGACTAACGTGACGACGGGTCGTTTTTGGGATTTGAATGGCGCGACGGCTGGCACGGGCAGTGCGACTCCAAGCGGGACTTGGGACTTGACCTCGACCAATTGGAGCAGCGATCCGAACGGGACGGTGACCACGGGCGTCTGGGCGGGAACGGATGACGCGGTATTTTCAGCCGGAACGGATGCGACAAATAATTACACAGTGACGGTGAGCGGCACGCAACCGGTGTTCAGCGTACGGGTAAACAACGGTAATGTTACATTCAACGGAGGAAAACTGTACTTCACCGGTATTGGGACTTATTATTCAAACTATGTTGCCGCCGGACATACGGCTACATTCAACACGCCGTTTATCGGTCGAGGCGCGCCGGACAAGTGGGGGCCGGGAACTGCCATTTATAATGGCGCCAGCACGACAACGAATAATACTACTACGAATTTCTTATCGCAGCCTACGTATTCTCATGATGAGGGGACGATTGCGGTGGGTAACAACCTGGCTTTCGCCCGTTGCCGACTTTATCTGGGCGCTTCCGGGGGGCCGAGTGTCATTTTGAAATCTGCAAGCGCAACGGCTTACACGTTGCCGTGTTTTTTGATATTCCGTTCCGCGAGTTTCACTTTTGGATCAGGTGGTGATCTCACGTTCTCGGAGGATGTTAACTGTGGCACGGGTACCAAGACCATCACAGTGAGTAATATCACCACGTTTGCCGCTGCGATCACGAATACCGCGGCAATTGTGAAGACGGGACCGGGAACGCTGGTTTACACCGGATCTTTAACTAATCATAATACTTATGGCGCAACGACAGTCAGTGCGGGAACTTTGAAGCTGAACAAGCCCCCAGGAACAAACGCCATTCCAGCGGTGGGCGTGACGGTGAATACGGGAGGAACGTTGTTGCTGGCGGCAGCAAACCAGTTGAATACTGCTGCGCCGATGACATTGGCGGGCGGCATTTTCAATACGGGTGGGTTTGGCAATCAATCGGGAACCCTGAAATTGACAGCGGCTTCGCAATTTGACATGGGGGCGGGCGCGAGTGTGATAAAATTTGCCGCCAGTAGCGCGGTGGCGTGGACGGCGGGGACGACATTGACGGTTACGAATTGGAATGGCTCGATTAATGGCGGCGGGAGTGACCAATTGGTTTTTGGGACGACAAGCGCGGGATTGACGGCGGCGCAGGTGAATCAGGTGAAGTTTATCAATCCGCCAGGGTTTGCGGCGGGGACTTATTCCGCGAAAATTTTAAGTTCGGGCGAGGTGGTGCCGATTGCGGTGGCGCCTTCGATTACGATTCAACCGCAGAACCAGATGGTGAATGCAGGGTCCAACGCGACTTTCACGGTGACTGCGGGCGGTACGCCGACTTTGAAGTATCAATGGAGGTTCAATGGCACGGGCATTGGCGGGGCGACGACTTCCAGCTACACGCTTAATAATGTGCAGATTGGCAACGTGGGGAATTACTCGGTGGTGATTACGAATATCGCAGGCAGTGTGACGAGTGATGATGCGGCGCTGGGATTGAATACCCCGCCGGCGATTGCGGCCCAACCGCAGAGCCAGACTTCTTTTGTGGGATCGAATGTGATTTTCAGTGTCACGGCGACCGGCACGGCACCGTTGAGTTATCAGTGGCAGTTTGGCGGAACCAACGTGGCTACGGGGACGGATAGTAGTTTGGTTTTAAGCGGTATTACGTTTGAACAAGCGGGAACGTATTCGGTGGTGGTTTCGAACGTGGCGGGAATAACGACGAGCAGCAATGCGGTGCTGGCGGTGTATTTGACACCGGCATCCACGCTGGGGGCGGGCGGTTTTGCGAACGGACAATTCCAGTTCGAGGTGAATGGGGTGACGGGATATAATTATGTGGTGGAAGTTTCGACGAACCTGGTCGATTGGACGCCAGTTTGGACGAATACCGCGCCGTTCACGTTCACCGATGGCAATACGACCAATTTTCCGAGTCAGTATTATCGGGCGGTGTATGTGCCGTGAGTGGTGCTTGCGCACGGCCACCGTTTGGCAGAGTGATTTTGTTTGAGGAATGGGAACCCAGGGTAGGCCCGCTCAAAGACAATTGGAGCGCGGGCCAGCCGCTGGGCTGAGAGATACAACACCGTTGGTGTAGGGAAAAGCGGCGTGGTTTGCGGCTTGGTATGCTGTCAGTAAAAAATAAATGATTTTGGGCTCCGAGAGAAATGCCACTTAAACCAAGATAATTCGCCGATGCTTTCCAATTGGACGCTGCAGCCGTCTGAATCACCCAACTGCTGTTGGGTAGTTTCTATTATCTGACAAAATTTTTCTTCTTGTTGTAAGGCTGCGATTGCTTGCCGTTCAGCTTCCACGGGGGTCTGGGCCAATATCCGCCGAATGGCGTAAAACCCGCTTATTGGGTTGCCACCATCAACGGGTAATGAAAAACCTGTGCCGTGCAATGTGACTTGAAAGCGGCGTGGCATGGAAATTATGTAAAATTAACCGGGGCGCATAGGCGAGGCCACGCTGTCACCCGCATTGAACAACGCTTTTCGTAGTCATGCAACTGAAGCACATGAAGACGTAAATCATGCCGACATCGCCGAACATATACTGCTGCTGACGTGACAGGCAGTCGATAGCGTGTGGATTGTGCTTTTCGTCGTGTTCCATTGAATCAATTTGCGCGATGAAGGTCATGGGTTGTTTGCAGTCGGAGCATTCTGGAATTTCCGGAGATTGCACCCAGTCTGGCTCGCCGCCCAGTTTACTTCTGATGCCCAGCTTGTCCGGATCTGGAACGGCTTTCTTGCCTTTGGGAACTTTCTCGAACTTGATGCGATATTCTCTGAGAGGCTTTTTCGCGCTGGGCGACTGATTCTTAGAACAGACGTTGTCGGTCCAATCGATACGAAATTCCTTGAATGGCTTTTTCATTGTGCGAGTAATTTGAATGACTTTGTGACTGGAACATGGGTTTGTCGAGTAATCTGTCGAAAAAGGAAGGATGCTCGTTGAGACTCGCGCCGACGGAGTCGGCAGAGTGATTTTATTTGGGGGAACCAGAACCCAGGGTAGCTCGTGCCTCGCAACCGCTGGGCTGAGTGCTGCAACACCGTTGGTGTTGTAAGAAAGAGGACACGACACGCGTCAGCAAGAAAGAGGGGACATCAGCCAACATTGCTAGTTAAGCAGTTCAATAACAAGAGAAGGCTATTCCGCTTCCTTGATGGAGGCGACTTTGGCGGTGAAGGCTTTGGGGTCGGTGATCAGGGCGTGGAAGGGCCAGGTTTGGTGGGGTTCGAGCACGGCGATGTAATCGGAGGCTTTGCCGACGTTGGTGCCTTTGCGGTCGGCGAGATCTATCTCGATGCGGACGCCGAAGCGTTGGAATTCGGAATCGTTTTTTAGTGTGCCGACGGCATAGACGAGGCTGCTGCCTTTGGTTTTCTCCAGCTTGATATCGCTGACTTTGAAGTCGCTTTCCGATTTTTGTGGTTTGGCAGCGACTTGAGCTACTTGCTGGGTGGCGACGGTGGGTGGATTGGAAATTGTTTCCGAAGGTTGAGCAGCGAGAGGTTGGGGAGTGGGGGCGGGCTTTTTGTGCTTAAGGACAAAGATTCCCGCGCCTGCGGCCAGAACGAAAGCAACGATGCAGAGAACGATCCACATCGAGCGGGAGCGTGAGGTGTCGGATTGGCCGGGAAGCCTGGACTGGGCGGAAAGGGTGGTTTGCTGTCCGCAATGCGGGCAGAGGGCGATGCTGCCAGCGGCGGTTTCGGGGAACTCGACACCATTGCCGCAATGTTGGCACGGGCCGATAAGGTCTGGAGAATTGTTCATTTTCTGCAATTGCCCCATGGCATTAGTTTGTGGACGGGAACGGTGCAAGCCTAAAGTGTGATTCGGGGGAAAATGGCAAAAAAAATCCAATGGAGTCAATGCAGCCAATGGAGCATTTGGCGGAAGGTGAAGGGAATGTTACAAAGGTTAAATGGTTACAATGTTACACAATGGGATGGGCGGGAGGAATGTTTGGCGTGGTGGGTGGATTGGCATGCGGACGAGGATTGCGGTGAAGCGGCATAATGGTTTTTGATTTATTAAATCGGTAATGATTGGGGCAGTAGTCCGACGTAGTGAAGGAGGGACTTGGAGCCGGTGATGAAGCGGGCCAGGAACGTG
>JAQGPC010000131.1 GCA_028293285.1 Pedosphaera sp. | reverse complement strand
TGCGCGACTCAAACGCAGAAGGTCCTGCGCCTGCCAAAAGTTGGACCTTGCGCCGCTCTCCTTTTTCATGCACCAACTTCAGACAAAGCGCCAATCTGTCAAAAAACTTTTGGCTACCTACTTAGTCAATGCACCAAACACCTTACCGTTGCCCCATAGAGGCAACCCGATGGCCGAAGCGTAACCGAGTCGGGCGGCGTCCCCTTTCCAGGGCGCGAAGTTAATGGCCGTTTGGATATCTTTAATAACGCAGGGCTTGCCCGTACGAATTGCCGACCCGGTGGGTCCCTGGCCCTGTTCAGTATCGGCCCACGTAATTTTGAGAGTGTCCAGATATCCGTCCTCAAACCCCTCCTGAGCCACCGGACGCACCGTCTTGCCGGGATCTTCTTCAGCAAAACCAATCCACACCGAGGGGAAACCTCCTGGACCTACGATGGTGCGGCAGATCTCGCGCAACAGTTCCTTCTCCTCCGTGGCACGCACGACCTGCTGATTACATTCGCTAAGGATGTGGAGCAGGCGGTTGACCTGCTTCATTTGCTCATTGGCGGTTTTAAGTTCAGCCGTGCGCTCCTCCACTCGTTGTTCCAGGCTGGCATGGGCTTTTCTTAGCGCCTCCTCGGCCTGCTTGCGCTCGGTGATGTCGCGGAAGGTCCATATTCGGCCGTAATGTTTTCCGTTTTTGTCAATAACGGGGGAGGAGTATCGATCTAACACCCTGCCGTTTTTCAATTCGATTTCGTCACGGCAGATCTCGTTCGGGTGGGAATAAAGGTGATCGACCTTTTCGATGAACTGTTGTGGATGCCTGGCCTGGTTCGTACAGAATCTGAGCTGCCGCTCATCATCCAGGTCGTTGGCAATGGATGGAGGAATTTCCCACAAGTCCGCCATTTGCTGGTTTTGAAGAATCTTTTTTCCCCGACTGTCAACAACCAGTATCCCATCGATGGAATCGTACACCTGGGCTTCGAGAAACGCAGTCTTCCATTGCAACTCTTCTTCCGTCTGCCTGCGTTCGGTGATGTCCAGGCTACTGCCGACCCATTCGCTCACGCTGCCGTCTTTATCCAATACCGGAACGCCCCGGGCGCGGAAAAAGCGATATTCGCCATCGTACCGTCGCAAACGATACTCGGCATCATAAACGGAGCACGTTTTGATGGCATGCGCGAAAATCGCCGCAACGCGTTCGCGGTCTTCAGGATGCAAAGCATTCATCCAACCGCGTCCTTTGGCCTCTGCCTGCGTGTGCCCAGTAAAGGTCCGCCAGGAGGTATTGGATTGGTCATCAATCATGTCGCCCTGGGCATCCATGGTCCATACGATCTGCCCAGTCGCGATGACCAGCGATTGGTAATATTCTTCAGTGCGATCAATTTGTGTGTGTTCTAACAGCATAATCAGCCTGCACCTAAAACCCCTTTTATTTTCTGATGCTCGCAGCCCTAGCCCGCGAGAAGATAATCAACCGGCATGATATCAAAAGTGGTAAGCCTTGAAAGCAAACCGGTTAATAAAACAACTTAAACTCATGTTTTATAATCCAAAGTCAAAATAACCCTTCTTCCACGGTTGGAAACCCCGAATGACCATTTTAATTCGCGGCTTGAAAAACGAATTTTGCCCACCTTTAAAACGTCAGAGCTTTTTGGCTAGATAATGAAGCAGAAGAACTATTAGCATGCTTAGGCTTTGTCACCAATGCGTCGATTTATAACAATAATAGGTTTGTGCGGCCATGTCTTGCTCGGTGTCCATCATGGGGCGGCGGAGGCGGTGAAACCCAACGAAGAAGGGCTGGAATTTTTTGAGAAGAAGATTCGGCCGGTATTGGTCGATCAATGCTATAAGTGCCACAGCGCCAAGAGCGAGAAGGTCAAGGGCGGATTGCTCCTCGATTCGCGCGCGGGCTTGCTCAAAGGGGGCGATAGTGGTCCGGCGATAGTTCCGGGGAAGCCGAACAAAAGTTTATTGATCAAAGCGATTGGATACACCGACCCGGATTTGCAGATGCCGCCGAAAAAGCCGTTGTCCACGAATCAGATCAAGGACTTTGTGGCCTGGATAAAGATGGGAGCACCTGATCCGCGCAAACAGACGGCTGTGGTGGCAGGCAAGGCAAGTCCGTATGCGATTAATTTTACGGAGTCGAAGAAGTTCTGGTCGTTTCAACCGGTGAAGGAGCAGGCCCCACCTGCGGTTAAGAACAAAAAATGGGTAAAGAATGCGGTAGATCGATTTGTGCTGGCGAAGATGGAAGCGCGGAATCTGACGCCGAATCCGCAGGCGGACAAGCGGACGCTGATTCGACGCGCAACATTCGACCTTATCGGATTGCCGCCGACGCCTGAAGAAGTAGAGGCATTTCTCGCGGATAAATCTGCGAATGCGTACGAGAAACTAGTGGATCGGTTATTGGCATCCCCGGCGTATGGGGAGCGGTGGGGACGGCATTGGCTTGATGTTGTGAGATACGCGGATACCAGCGGGGATAACTCGGATTATCCGGTGCCGACGGCTTATAAGTATCGGAATTATGTCATCAATGCGTTCAACAAGGACCTGCCGTATGACGAATTTCTGCGTGAACAAATCGCGGGCGATTTGTTGCCGGCGAAAACGGATGAGGAAAAATTTGATAATATTATCGCGACGGGTTACCTGGCAATTTCGCGGCGGTTTGGATCACGCGCGGCTGAGTTTCATCTGACGATTGAGGACACGATTGACAATGTGGGCAAGGCGATGCTGGGGTTAAGCGTGAGTTGCGCGCGTTGCCACGATCATAAGTTCGATCCAATTCCCAACTCGGATTACTACGCGTTGTATGGCATTTTCAAGAGCACGAAATATGCGTTTCCGGGGACGGAGATTTACAAGCATCCGAAGGATTTTGTGCCGTTGACCAGTGCAACGAATGCGGAGGCGGTGTTCAAGTATCAGACTGAACTGGCCGAGTTGGATAATGAGATTGATAAGTTGCAAGAAGAGAAAGTGCGACTGGACAAGGAGGAGAAAGCGATAACGAAGGCGGAGCAAAAGATTGAGGCCAAAGCCGAGGAGAAAAAGAAGGAAGATGAGGATGATGAGAAGTTGTTGCGGGTGAAGGCGGCATTGGAAGATGCGCGTACGCGGCAGAGAAAATTGGAAGCCAACCCGCCGGCGGTGGAGAAGGCATTTGCAGTTACGGAAGGGACACCGGGTGATGCGCAGATTCAGTTCAAGGGTGATCCGAGTAATTTGGGAGAGGTGGCACCGCGCGGATTCTTGCAGATTTTGGGTGGACAGAAATTGCCACCGGAAGAAAAAGGGAGCGGGCGGCTGGAACTGGCACGGTGGATCACTGATGCGAAGAATCCGTTAACGGCACGGGTGATGGTGAATCGCATCTGGCAGCATCATTTCGGTCGCGGGATTGTGGATACGCCGAATGATTTTGGAGTGCGCGGCAAGTTGCCGACACATCCGGAATTGCTGGATTACCTGGCGTCGCAATTTCAAAAGAGTGGTTGGTCCATCAAGGCGATGCACAAATTATTTATGCTCTCAGCGAGTTATCAGCTTTCCAGTGAGGAGCGCGGTGAAAATGCGGTGGTAGATGCGAACAATGACTTGCTCTGGCGATTTAAGCGGCAGCGATTGGATGCGGAGGAGATTCGCGATGCGATGCTGGCGGTGAGTGGAAGTCTGGATAGAACGATGGGTGGCGAACATCCTTTTCCGCCGGAGAAGGAATGGCGTTTTACGCAGCATAAGCCATTTGTGGCGGTGTATGAGTCGAATCGACGCAGCATTTATTTGATGCAACAGCGGATCAAGAAGCAGCCGTTTCTGGAGGTATTTGATGGCGCGGACCCGAATGCGACGACGGGAATGCGGCCAATCAGCACGACGCCAATCCAAGCGTTATTCATGATGAACGACAAGTTCGCGCATGAACAGGCGGACAAATTTGCGGTGCGGATGGCACTGGCTTATACATCGGATGCGAAGCGGATTGATTATGCGTATCGACTGGCGTTGGGACGTCCACCGACGTTGGAAGAAATCAAAATGGGGCGTGAGTATTTGAAGCAATGCCAGGTTTCGTTGAAGGAAACAAAAATTCCAAAGAATGAACAACCACGAGCGGCGTTGGCGAGTTATGCGCGGGTGTTGTTGAGCAGCAATGAGTTTTTGTTTGTGGATTGACTTCTAAGCGGCCTTGGCGCGTTCTGCTTTTGCTGCGTTCTTTTTCAGCAGATCCAATTTTTTATCGGCCAACTCTCGCAAAGCATCAACCAGCTTGTTATCGGGCATTGCTGATTTCGTATCATCCTTGCTCGCTTCAAGAAATTTTTTATACAGGATAAAATTTGTGACTTCCTCCTTGGAAAGAGCAGGTTTAGCTTGAATTAATCCATCAAGAACTTTCACGTTGTGTGCCCGGACCTCAGGGGTTTGGCCAAAAAAAGGAAGAAAAAGCGTGGCTTTAATCCATTCCCAGAAGCGAATTTCGTCCCAACCTGCTTCAGGTGCGGGATTTTTTACCAACTCTTCCTGCGCCTTTTTCCATGCTTCAGCGGACTCCTTTCGGCCGCGTTTGATCAGCAGATAAATTCCGATGGTCGCGATAACTCCAAAAATGATCATGCCTACCGTACCAACGTGGTAGCAAACCATGCCAATCCCAATAAGCCAGATGGGGAGAAGAAACAGTCTGCCTTTAATCCCAACGAGGTCAGTAATTCCTCCCACGACGGCGGCAATGATGCCGACGATGAGAACTTCATGAGGTCCCTTCATGAGATCGGGAAAGTACTTATAAAACGGGAGGCAAATAAGATATATCAAAGGCACCACCACTATTGCCCAGAGATTGAAGATAATCATAGTCAGGTTGAGAGTTTAGAAACTACAATAGTAATTAGAAAAGCGGAGGGTCAATGGAAATCGAGGGGCAGGTCAACCTTGGAAGAAGCAGTCGAACAGGTGAAAAGCGGAGATTAGGAACGAAAGAGCCGGAGGCGGTTTTGGAAGGTGTCGGCGATGCTGGCTGCGACATTCTTGGCTTCGATGGCTTTAGGGCCGGTGAAATGTTCATCAACGGTCTGCTTGAAGAGCGAGAGCCAGCGTTCGAAGTGCGTGGTGTTCACTGGAAGCATGGCGTGTTTGGGCCAGGGGCGGCCTTGATAGGTGGCGGTGCGAAAGAGCATTGAACTCCAAAATGCGTACATGGTGGGAAGATGATGTTCCCAGTCAACCTTGGCGACGCCGTTGAAAATGGAGGAAAGCAATTCGTCAGCGTTGACCTTGTCGTAGAAGGAATCGACGAGGGTCTTGATGTCGTTCTCAGTGGCGATGTCAGTTTGGTTCGGCTGCATATTCCAGAAAAGAATAGCACAGCCGAACCGAAAAAGGAGCGGCTTTTTTCCTGATCGTCGGCGGAACATGAACTGGCCTGAGTGAGCATTCATTCGAGTTCAAGATGGAAATGTGAAGTAAACGATTACTTTGTTCCCACGCAGAAAAGGTGTTTCTCGCCGCGCAGCAGAAGGCGATTGGCGACTGGCACGGGTGAGGCGATGATGGGTTCGGCCATGTCGTTTTGGGAGAGGAGTTCGAAGCTCCCTTCGATGCGGGCCACAAATATCATTCCGTCTTCGCGAGCAGCGTAGAGCTTGCCATCGGCAACTACGGGCGAGGCATAATATTCGGAACTGTTTTTGGGGAGTTGTGCGCTCCAGCGGGTTTTGCCGGTGGCGGGTTCGATGCATTCGATTGCGCCGCGTTCGGAGCCGTGATCGTGCAAGAGGTAAATGCGGCCTTTGTATTCAACAGGCGTGGAGACGAAGCTGCCGCTGTCCTCGCGCAACCAAAGGCGATGTGTGGCGGTAACATCACCAGTGCCGCCAAGTTTAATGCCGTGCAAGCGACTTCCGCGTCCGTACGAAACGACGGCGAGATTGCCAGCAACGATGGGTGAGGCGATGGGCACCCAATTCTTTTTGGCTTGGGGATTGAAGTCGCCGCAGGACCAAAGAATTTTGCCATCGGCGGCACCATGCGCGGTGAGATGCTCGCCGCCCAGGATGAGCAAGGCTTCCCTGCCCTGCTGCTGGATGAGAATGGGCGTGGTGTAGCCATGATCGCCTTCGACGGAGGTTTCGTAATTACGTGAAATTTTCCAATGCAGCGCGCCGGTGGATTTATCGAAGGCGGCGACGTAGGAATCGCCATGATGCAAGCGGGCGATGACGACGTCGTGCTGGGTGAGAACGGGTGAGGCGCCGTAATCCCAGTAAAGGGTGTCGCGGCCGTAACGTTCGACGAGATCGGATTGCCAAAGGATTTTGCCGTTGAAGTCGAGTGCGGCGAGATGACCGCTTTTGAAGTAAACGAAAACGGTTTGACCATCGGTGATCGGCGAAGGGTTGCTGCCGGAGCCGTGGGCATTTTTACCGGATTGTTCCGTGCCGAGGGTGGTTTGCCAAAGCAGTTTGCCGGACCAATCGAAGGCAAGGAGAGCATCCTGTCCGTCAACCGGAGCGGTGACGAAGATATGGTTGTCCCAAACGATGGGTGTGGAGCAACCTTTTCCGGGGAGGGAAGCTTTCCATAAGAGATTTGTGGTGGCGTCCCATTTTACGGGACAAGTCCCGGATTCAGTGCTGCCGTTGTCGCGAGGGCCGCGCCAGTGGGGCCAATTGGCGGGGTTTTCGGCTGCGGCAATTTGCACGGCGAGGAGCGTGGACATGACGCACAAGGTTGGGAGAATTTTCACAAGAACATTTTGAAGGAATGGAAGAAGAAGTGCATTAAAAAAGTTGCTGCACACAATTGGAGGGTCACTACGTCTCCATGTTAGTAAACGCAGCTTTGTAACCACACGTCCACAAGTGATGATTCCCTATTGCATCAAGGAGCTTTCTGGATCAGTGCCGGCAGGTCGTTATCGGCTTGAGTGAGCAACAGAAATCGCTGTTGATCCTGCTTTTCGTTCGGGGAGGTCAGAACTTTTCGCAATGGCCCAATTGCCTGGGCGACTTGCGCCCCGGCCACATTCGTTTCGAAGGTGACGAGCGCTTCTTTTTGTCCGAATGGCGCGGTTCGGGATTCCACCAGCCAGAGCGTATATTTTTGTTTCGGTTTCAGACCGGAAACGGCGGCTTGCAGCAAGTCCAGTGGACCGAGCACATTTACGGAAACTGTTGCGTGTGCCAAACCGCCACTGCTTTCCGGTGCAATCAGGTTAAGATGTGCAGCCTTGCCCGCATCGCCTAGCGGCACGAGATTATTTGTGCCTTCGCCCTCCGGTACGGCTTGAGGAACATAGACGAGCGCCTGTGGTTGTTGACCGATGGGAATGGTGGCGAGGACGGTGTTCTTGAGTGTGTCTATGGCTACAACCGCGTCCTGATTCTCCAGTCCGACATAAACACGTGTTCCATCTCCCGAACCCCAGATGCCATGCGGCAGATCGCCAGTGGGAATAGTGGCAACCAAGTTTGGCTTTTCGCCCCGGCGATATACTTTTACGACATTTTCCCCGCCTACGGTCACATATGCGAACTTGCCGTTGGCATTATCCACGAGTGTGACATGGTTGGAAATTGGGCCGGTCTCAAGTGTGGTCAGGATGCGGAAAGGGGGCTGAGCACTCATTACCTGTGTTTTGCCTGAGTCTTTGAGGGTGAACCAGACCTCGGTTCCGTCCCGGCTCACGGCCAGATTTGGCGAGAACGGACTGACCTGCGGGACGCGGGCCACCACCTCGTAGCTCTGCGTGTCCACCACGTCCAGTTCAGGCGTGAAACTAGAAGGCACAAAGGCATAGCGTCCATCGGGGCGAAACAGTACCATGCCCGGCCCATTGGCAGTTTGCACGCGGCGAGTCTCTTTCATCTTCACCGGATCAATCACGGAGACATAATCTTCGCCGCGCACCGTCGCCCAAAGTTCCTTGCCATCGGGTGTGAAAAATGCTTCATGCGGCGAGCGCCCGATATAGACGACGCCTTTAATTTTGTTGCTCGCCGTATCGATGAAAGTGATGGAGTTGGAACCGATGGAGACAACCGCCAGTGTTTTGTGGTCTGGTGAGAAGCCCATGCCATGCACGAGCAACTGGCCTTTATAGAGCGGGCTGAGTGCACCTGGTACGGGGTCGCCGAGGCGAATGACGCCGAGCAGTTTGTTCGAGGCGGGATCGATTACCGAAATGGTGTTCGAAGTCTGGTCGGCGGTATAAACCCGGTCATGACTGGAAATGGTTATCAAGGAATCAGTGGCTTCACTTTGCCTTGATTGGGGTACGTTTGCCCCGGATGGTTGCAATGCCGCCAACCGGAGGCGCATCACTTCAATCTCCTGCTGCTGCGTAACAATGATCTCCTGGGCCAACCGCCGCAGGACAGGGTCTTTGCCATGCAGCTGGACAGCTTTTGCCATGTCAACGGCACCCTGGTGGTGCGGAATCATCATGGCAGAAAAGTCATGGTCAGGATTGCCGGTCATCGGCGCAGCCATCATGTCTCGGTCCATTATTTTCATGCTTTCCATCATTGCTTGCGCAAACGCTGGACTCGCTTTCATGCCCTCCATGTGTTCGTGTTGCGCAACGGAGGACGGACAAAAATAAATTCCAAGTGCAATTGCGCCGGGAACATAGAACCGTTTCAGGATGGTTGTAATCTGGATTGGCACAACCGGATTAGCCGCATCGTGGCCCTCGCAGCGGGGTTTGCCTGGGATTGTAGATTTCATACCGGGTTTCTCCTTGTAAGATTTTGCCCCCGCTGTGCTCTGTTCCTCGCGGGTGGAAAATCCATGAGCCATGCATCCTACAAGAAAACCCTGGTTTATCAAAATAGGGTGAACACCTGTTTTAGCATAACAGCGTTCAACGGAACTATACGTTGTACATGCTACGGCGAAGGCTTATTCTGCTTTCCCAGCTTTGATTGGAAGCTGGATGAGCTATCGGCGTGAATACCAAATTAAAATTTTACACGGCGTAAGCCTGAACCCCCAAGCTTACGGCGCTGTGAGGACACAGCGCCCCACCCGCGCGTTATGGGGTTTGGACGCGGTAGAACTGGATTTTGCCGTTGCCGTTGGTGGTGACGGCGAATTTGAAGGCGATACCGGGAATGCTGGTGGTCAGGACGGCGGCGGCGTTGGTGGTGTAAGGGCCGGCGGCTTGCGCGGACTGAAGCAGCTTGAAGGTGGCGGCAAAGCCGTTGGCCAATACGAATGGGATTTGCGCCTGGCCGCCAGCTATGAAGGGTGTGCCGAGGACGATGACAGTTTGCGCGACGCCTTTGCGGACGGTGGCATTGAAAGAATCAGTCACATACAGAATACCGTTTTTATCCACGGTGATTCCCGAGGGGTAATTGAACAGTGCGGCGCTGCCTGTGCCGTCGGCGCTGCCATACACATCAGGTACACCGCCAACCGTCGTAACCACCCAATTCGTGCCAATGGGAGTAATTTTACGGAGGGTATTCGGCGAGGGAACCGCCACAAAGAGGGTGCCGCTGGCATCCACGGAAACGCTTTGGGGATTGTAGAACCGTGCGTCGTTATTGGTTCCATCAGTAGAACCGAAATATCCGGCCAATCCAGCAATAGTAGTCACGATCCAATTGGTGCCCACAGGGGTAATTTTACGAATGGTGGTGTCATTAGAATCCGGGACGAAAATATTGCCGGATTTGTCCACGGCAATGCCGCCGGGATAGTTAAAGGTGGCGTTGGTGCCGGTCCCGTCAACAGTGCTGAAAACCCCGGCTTTTCCGGCGATGGTGGTCACGACCCAATTCGTACCGACCGGAGTGATTTTACGAATAGTGGAATTGTGCTGGTCGGAAACAAAGAGATTGCCATTGGTATCGGCTGCGATGCCGGTGGGGAAATAGAATCGGGCGACGCCATTGGTGCCGTCAGCCGTGCCGGAGCTTCCCGCCAATCCAGCAATGGTGGTGACGACCCAGTTGGTGCCAACCGGAGTCATTTTGCGGATGGTGTAGTTGCCGGTATCCGCCACGAAAATATTGCCATTGGCATCCATGGTCAGGAAGCCGGGATAATAAAATGTGGCTGCGGTGTTGGTGCCATCCTGGGAGGCGGCTACATTCGGCTGACCGGCAATGGTGGTCACGACCCAATTCGTTCCGACAGGCGCAAGCTTGCGAATGGTAAAGCTGTTTTGCTCGGTCACATAGAGGTTGCCATTGATATCGGCGACAATGCCGAGAGGAGTGTTGAACCGGGCAACACTATTAGTGCCATCAATATTGCCAATATTTTGTGCGAAGCCGACGAGGGTGGTGGTGACCCAGTTGGTGCCGATGGGGGTGATTTTGCGAATCTCGGAATTCTGGGTGTCCGCGACAATGAGGTTGCCCGCTTTATCCACCGAGACGCCCATGAAAAACCAGAACCGGGCCGCGTTGTTGGTGCCATCCGCGTTGCCACTAGCCCTGGTCATTCCTGCCGGAGTGGAGACGATATAGTTGGTTCCACTCGGGGTGAGTTTGCGAATCATGTAGTTCTCCGTATCCGCAACGAAAATGTTTCCGTTGGTGTCCGCCGCCACGGCAGTAGGAAAGTCGAAGGTCGCATTGGTGCCAGTCCCATCAAGACCATTGGCAACTCCAACTTTGCCGGCGATGGTGGAAGTCACCCAATTGGTTCCGACAGGAGTGATTTTGCGAATAGTGTAATTGAATGAATCGGCAACGTAGACGATGCCGTTTTTGTCCACGGTAACGCCATAAGGATCATTGAAGGTGGCCGCACTGTTTGTGCCATCATCATGGCCATTGGTTCCCGGAGTGCCGGCAATGGTGGTGACGACCCAGTCGGCACCTATGGGGGTAATTTTGCGAATGATATGGTTGACGGAATCGGCAACAAAAAGGTTGCCTGCAGCATCCGCCGCGATGGTTTGCGGATAGCGGAATGACGCAACGCCATTGGTGCCGTCGGCGTGGCCATAGTTCAGAGCGGTTCCGACGATGGTGGTGACGACCCAGTTGGTGCCAACGGGAGCGAGTTTGCGAATGATCTGGTTATTGACATCGGCAACGTAGAGGTTGCCCGCGTTGTCAATGGTGATGCCACTGGGACGGTTAAAGCGAGCTGAGGTATTGGTGCCATCGGCGCTGCCGATGCTGCCGGGTGAACCGGCGATGGTGGTGACGACCCAATTGGTGCCCACGGGAGCCATTTTGCGAATGGTGTGATTGCCGGCATCCGCAACGTAGATGTTGCCGGCGTTATCGGCGACGGTGTTGTTGGGGTTGTTGAATCGGGCGGCGGCGTTGGTGCCATCAACAGCGCCGATGCTGGCCATGCCAGCGAGGGTGGTGAAGGTGTATGGCGTGTAAGTTACCTGCCCGAGAATGGGCAGAGAAATTGCACTCAGTAAAAGTGAGAAAGAAACCAATCCCAGATGGCGCGGAGTACGCCCAGACCCTATTTTCATTGGGAAAGAGTGTAGAGAGGGAGCACGGGGGAGCACAATGTAATTCGGGGAGGAGGCGGAGATCGGCACGGAGAGTAAGAGGAAGAGAACGAGTAAGAGTAAGAGTAAGAGTAAGAGTAAGAGTAAGAGTAAGAGTAAGATTATGAG
>JAQGPC010000129.1 GCA_028293285.1 Pedosphaera sp. | reverse complement strand
GTGCGCGACTCAAACGCAGAAGGTCCTGCGCCTGCCAAAAGTTGGACCTTGCGCCGCTCTCCTTTTTCATGCACCAACTTCAGACAAAGCGCCAATCTGTCAAAAAACTTTTGGCTACCTACTTAGCCTTCCGCCCTTCATTCTTCACGCCATCAAATCCCGCGCAAATTCCCGGTCACTTCTTCTCCGTGCCTTCACCTTCCGGCCTCGCAAGACTTCTCGATTAACAATCGTCTGTCGCTTTTTACGGCGACCCCGAAGCTTTTCAATCTCCCCATCCAACTTGAGATACCCCTCCAACCGCGCGCGGCTAAGCTCGCCCTTTTCAATTGCCCCACGCAACGCGCAACCGCTGTCTGCACCATGCTTGCAGTCATCAAACTTGCATTGCGCAGCCAGCGCCTTGATATCCGAAAACGCCTCGCGCAAAGTCGATTCATCCGTCCACATCTGCACTTCCTTGATGCCAGGGTTATCAATAATCATCCCTCCTTTGGGCAGGACGATCAATTCACGGGCCGTCGTGGTATGCCGCCCTTTGCCCGTGATTCCATTCACCTCATCCGTCCATTGCGCTTCATCGCCCAATAGCAGGTTGATCAAAGCGGACTTTCCCACGCCGCTCGAACCGGTGAACGCGATTGAAATTCCCGGCTTTAAATAATTCTTCAGCCCAGCCAACCCTTGGTTCTTTTCCACGCTGGTAATATAAACGTCCGTCTCCGCATTGAGTGCGCGAATCGCCTCCGCCACCGCCTGATTGTGTGCGTCCGGGTAAAGGTCCGCTTTATTGAGCAGCACCACCGCCTTCGCGCCACAACGGCCAATGAGTGTGAAATAGCGTTCCATGCGCCGCGCATTGAAATCCGGTCCGGCCTCGGTCACCACCACAACTACGTTGACATTCGCCACCATCACCTGCTCCTCCGCGCTTTGACCGGCAGCCCGGCGCGAAAAACAACTCTGCCTTGTCAACCGTGCCTGGATGACCGTCTCTCCGCCGTCAATACCTACCTCCAACGCCACCCAGTCTCCCACGGCCGGAAGTTCCGCATCCGTTTCCGCATCGTGATAAATCTTGCCACTCATGCTCACCTCCAACTCCCGCCCATCCGCCAGGAGTGCGCCGTAGGTGATGCGATTGTCCCGGATCAAGCGCGCCGGCTTCCACCCCTTCAAATGAAACGGAGCGAACTCCTTTTCAAACGCTGCGTTCCATCCCAAATCTTGCAATGTCATCGCCGCCCCCGTATTTCAAACGACAGATATCCACTCATGCCATAGCCTCATCGATGACCTTCAGCAGTTCCTGCACCCCATTCTTCTTTACCGAAGAACAGGCCAGTATTTCCGGAACATTTTCAAACATGCCGGCGATGCTTTCCTGGAACAACTCCATGTTTTTTTGCAATTGCGCCGGCTTCACCTTGTCGGTTTTTGTGAAGACCAATTCAAACGGTGTATCTTGCTCTCCCAGCCACTGGATGAACTCCAGATCGATCTTCTGCGGCGTCAAACTGGAATCGATCAATAAAAAGACACAATAAAGGTTCGGCCTGTTCGCCAGATAATTGGCCACCGCATCATTGAATCTCGCCTTATTCTCCCGCGCGACGTGCGCATACCCATAACCCGGCAAATCGACCAGACGCCAGGAATTATTGATCATGAAAAAATTAATCAGCTTCGTGTAGCCCGGAATTTTCGAAACTCGCGCCAGGTTCTTTTGGCCGGCGAGCAGGTTGACCAGCGAAGACTTGCCAACGTTCGACCGCCCGATAAAAGCAAACTCCGGCAACGTCTCCGCCGGACACGATTCCAGATTGGGCGCACTGATCTCAAAAACCGCTTTTGTAATATTCATCTTTTTGAAGGACAGCCTCATTATAGGCCAAATCCCTCAAAGTAACATGTAAATCGTGGGTGAACTTTTGGGGGGTGATAAAAGCCGCGTATTGCCCCGGAGAGCGACCGTCCCGGGCGCAGCAATGTCAGATCGCCACCATTCCCCCAATCCTTCCAACCATAAAAGCCAACCCACACCGCCCAACGGAGCGCGCCGTTGACGGCGCTTCAACTTAAACCCTTCAAGAGATGGAAAACATATACAAAATGTTACCAGCAAACGCGCTCTTCAGCATTCCTCAACGGTTCCAGCAATGCTATTTTCCACCCTTGATTGGCCGAATTTTGATGTTCCGGAAGGAAACCTGCCCATGATCACCCTGTAGCGCGATGTAGCCCAGGTCAAACTTGGCAAAAGTGTTCATCTTGCCGAATTTGCTCTTGGCAACCCGGCTGTTGAAGTCCTCGCTGTGCAGGACGTAATCGAAATATTTCACCCCGTTGATCTCGTGCTCACACTTTTCCGGAGAGATGAGCAGGCGCACATGATTCCATTCACCCGCGGGCTTGGTGGCATCAAGGGGCTTACCGGTCTTCGGATCGGTCGGAGGTTGATAAAGTGCGTAGAGCCAGCCACAACGGACCTTGTCGGCAGCCTTGGCATTATCTTCAAGTTGGAACTCGGGACCAGTGGCCCAGGCAGCGCCGCCATCATCGGTCACGTGATACATGATGCCGCTGTTGCCCCCTTCAGAGATGTTGTAATCCAGTTGCAGTTCGAACCAATCATATTTATTGGTCGTTACAATATCGCCGGCGTTGTGCGGGTCGATGCACGCCAGTGCTCCATCCTTGACCTGCCAACCGGGGCGCACGCCGTCGCTCTTGAAGTTGTGCCAGCCATTAAGGTCGTTGCCATCGAACACGAGTTGCCATCCCGCAGTTTTTTCCCGCGCCGTGAGAGAGTTCGGAGCCGCGGGTTGCCGGGTGGCACAAGAAGTCAGGGCCAGCGGCAGACAGGCGAGCGTCAGTAAAAAAATTTGCTTCATGCCTTTATGTTGTGCAGGCGCGCCCTCGTAAGGCAAGGAGAGAAATGGGGGATAAGCAAATCCTCCCCTACTCTTTTCTTAATCTTACTCTTAATCCTAATCTTACTCTCTTCCATTAGGCGACGTTTAACCCTTCTTCATCTTCCAAGCCAGCGCCACCATCTCCTGCGTATAAGGCTGCGGCAATGCACCCTGCAACGCATACAGATACAGCGCGCAACGAAAGATCTGGCTCGCCACGCTCATCAAATAACTAAAGATAAAAACCCCGCCCAGCCAACTCGCCACCACCAATGCCCCGAGCAACATCGACTGCAACTTGACTGCGATAAAAATTCCTCCACCAAGCCAGAACAAGGAACTCAGCACCACCAGCGCACTCCCAAAACTCACACCCGCATACCCCACCAGTGACTCGCCCCAGGTACTTCTCAAGGTCATCGCCGATTTCTTCAACACTACCAGCGGGTTCGTCGTCTCTTCCTCCGTGATGATCACCGGCACCACAAACACGCACGCAATGCTCCACGCCGTGCCCAGCAACCGCAAAATCCACTGCCCCACAATTCCAAATCGTTCCTCCAACGCTTTGATGATGAATCCCACCGCTCCCGCAAACAATGTCCACATCAGGATGATCTTCCATTTTGTGCACGCAAATCGGATTCCACCGCGAATTGACACCGCCTCGCCCTGCAATGCATTCATGATCTCCCGATAAAATGCCACATTGCAAAAAGTCGCAAAGAACATCGAAACAAAATACGTCACCGCAAAATACGCCAGTGCCAGCGGCTTGATATTATGCAGCGCCCCCCGGCCTCCCCGGTAATGTCGCGTGCTCTGATAATTGTCTGACGATACCGAACTCCCGGCACTGCTCTCGCTATAAAAACTATTTCCCACCGCACTCCAATGTTCCGCCGTTCCATAACCATAACCCGTCTTCTGGAACGCAATCGGCGTCATGAACAGCAACGCAATGAAAATGCTGACCGTGGTGATCAACACCGGAAACACGAGCAGCTTCTTGTTCGTCATCATCACCGAAAACGAACTTTTAAATAATTGCCAACTCCGCTGGAACTTGTTCATAGGTTTTTCCTTCGTTTAATACGACGGTTATTGTCTGAATGAACCTTTTTAGAACGGACTACCTCTTTAGTCAATCTTTACTCCGTTACAAGCAAACACCTCTTTTGTAACTCACTCTGCGACCTACAGTTCGCCTTGCCTTTTTTCTTTGACCATGAGAAGCATATGCATCACCTCGCCGCAGTAGGTGGTCCAAACTAAATACTTGATCCAAGCTTATGGAAAAGATCAAAAAGATTCTCTGGGTCGCCGTTACGCTCCTGTTGGCTGGTTACTTTCTTACCAGGGGTATTGGCGAAATAACCAACTCCAAACGCTTGATCGCCCGGGGCAAGACTGCCATCGCGCAAGTTACCGATGCCTCCGAACGCGTCAGCTTAAGACGCGGAAGTTCTTATTTCCTTACTGTCGAATTCCAGCCTGAAGGCGGCAGCCCGGTCACCAAAAAACTCAAGGTCAGCCACGAGGTATTCACTGCTGCACAAGCAGCCGATACCGTAATAGTACATTACCTTCCCGAAGATCCCACTATTTGCGCCGCCGGCCCGACTATCGAAACCCCTTACCGCAACCTCATCTGCGGAATCATTTTCGGGGGAGTCACCATCTTTTTTGTGATCGGATTTCTTCAAATCTCCAAAGCGGCCACCAACATCCAAACTAGTTTTGACCTGTTGAAACAACCACGCTTTGAATATGCGCCTGCCGACCTCCGTGAGTTCAAACACCTTGACCCTGCCTTCTATGAAAACAGCCGCCTTCTTTTGGAGCAGCACGGTTATACCCATCTCATCGATGAGGAAAACATTTCCCTGCGCAACCCAAGCCGCACCCCCACAGTTCTTCGCCAGATGCTTAACCGCGACCAGACCATCATCGCCACGCTTTATCATTTCATGAAAAAAACCGCCCCGGCCAAGGAATCCCGGGTGCTGGATCTGGAAACCTGGCTTTCCAACGGCACCTTTCTCCTGACCAGCAATGCTTCCATGGCCGGCAAGCTCGACTATCCACCCGCCATCAATGCCCTCTTTCTCTCGGCCGAAACTCCGCTCGATACCATCCTCAAAGTCCACCAGAACCGCTTGAACGATTTTTTCGCGCAAAATCCCGGCGTATCACCGTATCAAATCAGCAGTGTGGCCGACCTGCGCAACGCCGGAGATGAAATGCAACGCATCAAATCAGAATTCCGCTCCCAGGCTGGCACTCTCTCCAAGACAGAATTGGAACGAATCGGTGGAAATTCTCCGGTGATTGACGACATCCATGCCACGCTGGCTGAACGTCAGGCCAATCAACGTCCGGAGAAAAAGTAAGCTGCTCCATCATTTTCACTCGCATTACTTCCTGGCGCGCAGATCAACACAAATCAACTTTTCCTTGCTGCGTCCAAACAACAGCCCGTCACTCAAAGCTGGATAGGCACGGACTCTCTGCGTTAGATCAGCATGAGCAAGCCGTCATTGTCCAATGGGACGTTCGCGCTGCCGAACTCATTATTGAATCAATCCGCCTGCAAAAATCTATCGAGCTGTTTTTGCGCCCCACATTTGCTTCACCAACATTCTTGAGCAACTCATCATCCCAGCACAAATTTCCCAGCCATGTAAATCAATCCCACATTGCTCATGCATTGGTGCGTACCGTCACCAAATAAAACGCCCACAGAATATTACTAGCACGCACCTTCATAACCGCCGCACCCTTATACTCCGATACCAAACCTCATCATGATGATGTTGCAAACCAATATGTCCGGTCTTCTCGCGCGCAAACCGCGGCATGTCCTTGAACTTGCTTTCCGCAATCAGTGCATTCAACGCCTCACTACCCAATTCATATTCCACTACCTTCGCGCCATTCAACCAATACTCCGCGTGCTTGCCATTCACGATCATACGGACCGCGTTCCAATCGCCCACCGGTTTGAGTTGCTTGTTGCCCGGTGCGATCAGGCCATACAGCGAACCCGCGGAAGTTTTTGGATTCTTCCCATCTTTATGTTCGCTATCGTCCAATACCTGCATTTCTGGTCCAGTGTTGTGCGCTTCTGGAAACTCCTCGCTCACATGGAACAGGATGCCGCTGTTGCCGCCTTGAGAAATGCGCCACTCTAATCTCAGTTCAAAGTTCTCATATTCATCCTTGGTCACCAAATCCACGCTCTCCTTACCCGCGATGGATTTAAGCGTCCCATCCTCAACCACCCAGGCCTTGTCGGGAAACGTCTTGTGCCGGAAACCCCGCCAATCCTCGGTAAACTTGCCGTCGAAAAGCGATTCAAACCCCTCCTTGGCTTCTTCCGGACTGAGCCCATTAATTACCTTCTGGTCGGCCACCGGCTCCACCGTCGAAGCCGGTTTTCCCGAACTCTTTCCACGAAACACGAACCATCCTGCAAACAAAATTACTACTGTCACTACCCCACAAATTGCCCATAGCGTATAACGATTCCTTGTCGTAGGAATATCCTCCGTCGTTGATGCACCCTCAGCAGCCTCTTCAGTTTCGGAAGAAGAAAAAGCACCTGCTTTCGAACCCTCATCCTGCAATAACTGAGCCAGTAAAAACTCATAAGCGCCATTAATCTCCTTCAACTTCTCCTGCGCCACCAACCGCAGCCGCTCATCATGGGAAAACCGATCCGGATGCCAGACTTTCACCAAGTCACGATAAGCCTGCTTGATTTGACTTTCGGTTGAACCTGCCTTTAGCCCAAGTAACTGGTAACATCGTGTAACTTCATCCATTCGTCGCACAATGTGACAGGCAGGAAGAGAACTCAACCTTATTTCTCGAACCGGATTTCCACTTATAGGCCGGAATAGACCATATACTTGCACTATAAGATAACTTCCACTCCAACCTTCCAGCCATTTGCACAAAATTAGCCCTTATGGAACCTTTCCTCATATCTACCCCATATGGAATAGTGTGAATTGCATGAGAAATTGATTCGTCAGAGTTGCATTAATAATCGCTGGCGTGTTTAATGGTAATAATGACCCCTGTTCTGAAATCTGGCTCTATGATGTCAAAATCGAGAAGACTCTGCCCTTGGCTGCTGACCGCCTTGGTGTCCGTCCAACTGCCCCTTTCCGCCGTTACCGTCACCTCCAAAATCGAATATAACCGCGACGTCCGCCCCATCCTTTCCGAGAATTGCTTCAGTTGTCACGGGGCCGATTCTGCCTCCCGCAAGGCTGGCCTGAGGCTCGACCGTTTCGAGGATGCCGTTGCCCCGCGCAAATCCAAGGATGGTAAAGATACCCCTGCTGCCATCGTCCCCGGCAAACCCGATGCCAGCGAACTCGTCCACCGCATCACCGCTGCCGACCCGGACGACATCATGCCGCCCACCAAGACGCACAAGACCCTCACGGCGGAACAAAAGAATATTCTAAAAAATTGGGTCGCTGACGGTGCCAAGTATCAAGCTCATTGGTCCCTCATCGCCCCCGTTCGCCCCATCGTTCCCAAAGTCCATGACCGCCGCTGGGTTCGGAATCCTATTGATAATTTCATCCTCGCCCGTCTCGAACAGGAAGGTCTCAAGCCCGCTCCCGAAGCCGACCGCCGCACGCTCGCTCGCCGCGTCAGCCTCGACCTGACCGGTCTGCCGCCCACACCCGAGGAAGTTGAAGCCTTCGTCAAAGATAATTCCAAGGACGCCTACGAAAAAATGGTGGATCGTTTCCTCGCCTCGCCACACTACGGCGAACATCGCGCCCGCTATTGGCTCGACGCCGCCCGCTACGCCGATACTCACGGCATCCACTTCGATAATTACCGCGAAATGTGGTCCTACCGCGATTGGGTCATCAGCGCTTTCAATCGCAACGAAACCTTCGATCAATTCACCATCGAACAACTCGCCGGTGACCTTCTGCCCAAGCACACTCTCGACCAGGAAGTCGCCAGTGGTTTCAACCGTTGCAATATCACCAGCAACGAAGGTGGTGCCATTGACGAGGAATATTTTGTCCTCTATGCCCGCGACCGTACGGAAGCCACTTCACAAGTCTGGCTTGGCCTCACCACCGGCTGCGCCGTTTGCCACGACCATAAATTCGATCGCATATCGCAAAAGGAATTTTACTCCCTGTCCGCTTTCTTCAACAACACTTCACAAAAAGCGATGGATGGCAATATCAAGGACACGCCCCCCATCATCCGTGTCCCCATGCCGGAAGATCGCTCCAAATGGGATTCCCTTTCCCCTCGCGTCGATGCCGCCAAAAAGAAGGTCGATGAACGCCGCACCGCTGCTCGCACCGATTTCGATGCTTGGTTGCCCAAAGCCTCAGCCAAACTATTCTCCGACCGCCTGCCAAAAGACAAACCTCAGTTCCACGCCTTGCTGAACGACAACAAGGAAACCATCAAAATCAATGTCCACGGCGAAAAGCGCGAGTTGAACATCTCCACCAATGCTCATTGGCAATCTGGCTTCATCGCTTCCAAGGCTTACGTCAGCGATGTGAAAACCACCCCATCCATCGACGACGTGGGTGATTTCGAAAAAGACCAGTCCTTCTCCTACGGTGCCTGGGTTTTTCTCGCGAAGGGCCGCGACGGCGCTCTCTTCTCCCGCATGGATGATCAACACGATTATCGCGGTTGGGATTTGTGGATCGAAGGCGGCAAGCCCGGAACGCATATCGTCAGCAAGTGGCCCGAGGACGCCCTCAAAGTCGTCGCCAATAAAGCCATCGATGAAAAACGCTGGACTCACGTTTGCATCACCTACGACGGCAAGGCCAAGGCGGGCGGCGTAAAAATCTACATGAACGGCGAACTCCAGGCTTCCGTTGGCGTTCAGGCCGATAAACTCCAAAACTCCATTCGCACCAAGATTCCTTTCAAGATCGGCCAGCGTTCCACGACCGCTCCGCTCGATACTGCCGGCATTCAGGACGTGCGTCTCTACGACCGCGCGTTGAAGCCCGAAGAAGTCAAATCACTCGCCACCGATACCCGCATGGCTTTCCTTCTCACCCGTCCCGCTGATAAGCGCAAGGACAAGGAGAAGGATGAAATGTTCGAAGGCTATCTTAAAGACTTCGACCCAGAGTTCCAGAAGTGCTCCAAAGATCTGGCCAACATCGAGCACGAAGGTGCGGATATCATCGCCCGCGCCACCGTCGCACATGTCATGTCAGAAAAGCCGGAACCGCCCGCCGCGTTCGTTCTGTTCCGTGGTGATTACGACAAACGCCGCGACAAGGTCGAGCCCGGCACTCCCGCCGCCTTGCCGCCCATGCCTGCCGATTTCCCGCGCAATCGTCTCGGCTTTGCAAAGTGGCTCTTGCTTCCCGAACATCCCCTGACCGCTCGCGTCAATGTGAACCGCTTCTGGCAGGAAATTTTTGGCAGCGGCATTGTTCGCAGCACCGGCGACTTCGGCGTCACCGGCGAATTGCCCTCCCATCCCGAATTGCTCGATTGGCTCGCCGTGGACTTCCGCGAATCCGGCTGGGACATGAAACGCTTTTTCAAAATGGTTGTGACGTCCTCGACTTATCGCCAAGCCTCGGTCATTACTGCTGATAAACTGGCGAAAGACCCCTCCAATCGCCTCCTCTCCCACGGCCCACGTTACCGCATGGATGGCGAAATGGTCCGCGACTACGCTCTCTCCGCGAGCGGATTGCTCGTGCCCAAAATCGGCGGCCCCAGCGTGAAGCCCTACCAACCCGACGGCGTCTGGGAAGCGGTCGCCATGATCGGCAGCAACACGCGCGATTACAAACGCGACACCGGCGAAAATTTATATCGTCGCAGTCTCTACACGTTCTGGAAACGCGCCGCACCTCCCGCTTCCATGGAAATCTTTAACGCCCCCAGTCGTGAAACCTGCACCGTACGCCGCGAACGCACTGATACTCCGTTGCAGGCCCTGGTCACGCTCAACGACCCGCAATTCGTCGAAGCCGCCCGCAACCTCGCACAACACGCCCTCAAAGATTGTGAAGGCAAGGACGATGCTCGCCTCGACTTCATGGCGAAACGTCTCCTCGCGCGTCCGCTCCGCTCCGACGAACGCAAAATCACCGGCAACGTTTTGAAAGACCTCCTCGCCCATTACAAATCGGCTCCGAAAGATGCCGAAGCTTTGATCTCTGTCGGTGAATCCAAGGCCGATGCCTCGTTGGATCGTCCCACCCTCGCGGCCTACACCATGGTCGCCAACGAATTGCTGAACCTCGATGAAGTATTGAACAAGTAATATATGAGCTCAGAATTTAATCCCCATCCCTTGATCCAAGATTACGTCCGCTACGAAACGCGCCGCCAATTCCTTCGTCGCGGCGCCAGTTTCATGGGCGCTGCCGCCCTTGGCATGCTCTCCCCGCAATTGCTCAAGGCCGCCGAAAAGAAAGCCGCGAACATCCCCATCGAGCAGCCGTTCATCGCGCCGCATTTCGCTCCCAAAGCCAAGCAGATTATTTATCTCCACATGGTCGGCGGCCCGCCGCAAATGGATCTCTACGATTACAAACCGGTAATGACGGAGTATTACGACAAGGACTTGCCCGAATCTGTCCGCATGGGCCAGCGCCTGACCACGATGACCTCCGGTCAGACCCGGTTCCCCATCGCTCCGTCGAAATATAAATTCACCCGGCACGGCAAATCCGGCATGTGGATTAGTGAATTGCTCCCTTGGACCGCCAAGGCCGCCGATGACATGTGCTTCGTTCGCTCCATGCACACCGAAGCCATCAATCACGAACCGGCCATTTGCTACATGCAAACCGGCAATCAGATTACTGGTCGTCCCTGCCTCGGTTCCTGGGTTTCCTACGGACTCGGCTCGCTCAATAACGACCTCCCCACTTTTGTCGTGCTCGTCGCCAAGCCCACCAACACTGAACAAGTCCAGGCCATCTCTGGCCGTCTCTGGTCTTCCGGCTACTTGCCCGGCCAGCATGCTGGCGTTTCCTTCCGCTCGGCGGGCGATCCCATTCTTTACATCAACAACCCGGGTGGCGTGGATGCCAAAGTCCGCCGCAAGATGTTGGACGGCCTCAAGGAACTGAACGAATTGAATTTCCGCCAGGTCGGCGATCCCGAAACTCACACGCGCATCGATCAATTCGAACTCGCCTTCCGCATGCAATCCAGCGTGCCCGAACTCACGAACATCGGCAGCGAGTCCGAAGCCACCTATCAGCTTTACGGAGACGAAGCCAAGAAGCCCGGCACCTTTGCCAATTCCGCCCTGCTCGCCCGCCGCATGGTCGAACGCGGCGTCCGCTTCGTGCAGATCTATCACAACAACTGGGACACCCATTCCAACGTCTCCGGCCGCCTTCCGATGCAATGCAAAGACGTCGATCAACCCTGTTACGGCCTGATTCAAGACCTCAAGCAACGCGGCCTCTTAGATTCCACGCTCGTCATCTGGGGCGGCGAATTTGGGCGCACTATTTATTCGCAGGGTGGTCTTACCAAGGACAATTATGGTCGCGACCATCATCCACGCTGCTTCACCATGTGGATGGCTGGCGGCGGTTCCAAGCCCGGCACCGTCTATGGCGAAACCGATGATTTCTCCTATAACATCGTCAAAGACCCCGTGCACATCCACGACTTCCACGCCACCGTCCTCCGGTTGCTCGGCATGGACCACGAACGCTTCACGTTCCGTTATCAAGGCCTCGACCAGAAACTCACCGGCGTCGAACCCGCCCGCGTCATCTCCGGCCTGATGGCTTAATAAAGTAGTCATTGCCGTTTGATGCAAAGATGCAAGAGCATATAATGTGCGCTCAGTCTGTCCCATAGGGACAAATGAAAATAGCCCGGCAATTATGGTGTTTGAATTCTTAATTCGGTAAGCACCGCGCAACGGCTTGGGCGAACAGGCCAACGCAAGCAAAGTCACGACCGGAGATCATCTTCACTCTGCTGGCGGGGGAAGGACAAAATGGGACCTGCAGCCCGGAAGAACCGCAGCGCTGACTCCTTACTGGCGTAGGAGGCGAGGTGACGAGACTCTGACTCTTCCCCGCTGGGATGCGAATCCAACCACACCAGCGAGGACCGAGGGGGTAAATCTTAAGCAACCCCGGGATAGGGGCAGGCTGCGTGAGACTTACCGCGACACGCGAAGGCAAAGTTAGCGTCTCGTCTCCTACACAAAAAGGAATGGGTCGCGTCACCGGTTCTGGATAGTTACTCGGGAAACCCGCGTGATTGCCCGTGACCCGGTGAAGTGGAACCGAACTGAAAAATATACCTCTGAGCGGGATAAGGGTTTTCCTTCCAATTGCCGGGACTTTACCTATGCACTCTGAGTCCCATCGGGACGATTGAACTTAGCCCTTACCTTCATCCAAACTCCGCCCGCTAATTTTGAAAACGAACTTCAAAATGAGACCTGCTACAGCCAGCATCAACATGGTTAAAACAAACAAAACAACCAAACGGATTAGTAGGTAAATCCAGAGAACAAATGGCTCATAGGTCGTTATTCTTTTATAACCCCCGTCCAAATTCACCGTATGCCCGCCTCGGATGAAACGCCCTCTGCCCTTTAGAGCTTCAGATTGGACAAAAATGACCTCCTCGCCTTCTGGTGTCTTGTAGTATTTAACTTCTGAATGCACTCCCGGACCGCCCAGAGAAATTTTATCGTTTCGAATGAACTTGAATTGGCTGGTGTTCAAGACTGAAATCCGCGAAACACCCCACCCGGTATAATAGGATATCGCATCGGCAAACGTTAGATAAGCAATCGCCAGGAAAGCGATTATGATCAACGTTCGACCAATTACTTTCATCTGAATCTTCTACCGTTTGTGAAGCAATGCAAACATGGGTTAGTGCGAATCAGCACACTAACTCTCCAACTCATGCTCAAGAATAGAATTTGATCGTTGCTCACCTATCCCTATCCAAATTCTTATTCAACCCAATGCCACTCGACCGCTTTGCCACCTTCCGGCTCGTCTTGATCTTCGTCACCGTGCCTGTCTTCAGGTACAACGACTTGATCACGTTCAACAATTCATCGCGCCGCTGATACAACCGCTTCAATTTGCGCGGCTTCACCCGGCTCAAACAATACGCCGTCAACAACGGCAGCGAAATCGTCGAATCCACATACGCCACTACGCAATCCGGCAGCGTGTTCGGATCCACCTTGCCCCAACTCACCGCTTCCGCCGGTGTCGCTCCGCTCAAGCCGCCCGTATCCGGTCGTGCATCCGTGCATTGCAGGAAATAATCATGCCCCTTTTCCTGGATGCCCATGACCTCCTGGATCTGCGGCTCGGTTTGCAGCATGAAATTCTTCGGCGACCCGCCGCCCAAAATAAACACTGACGACTTATGTCCGCTCGACTTGGCCTCATACACAATCGATGCCGTCTGGTTCACATCCCGATTCACGTCAAACTGCAGTTTCGAATCACGCAACGCCATCGCCGCCACGTTCATGCCAATGGAACTGTCTCCCGGGCTGCTCGTGAAAATTGGAATGCCGCATTCGTACGCCGCTGCCAGCACCGAACTGTCCTTCAATCCCAGCTTCTTGCCGCGCTCGGAAACATATTTGCCCAGCAGATAATGAAACTCATCTGTCCCCATCGTCTTCTGGAATTCCGGCCCGCTGATGACCTCGCGCACAAATGCATCCGTATCCAGCAGCACGTTGTAATCAAAAAGAATATCGTAAATGCGAATCACCCCATCTCGATGCAATGCGATGTCATCGAGAAATGGCGACCCCGAGTAGAGCTTCATATCCAACCCGTAATGCAAATCATGATATAGATTCGCGCCCGTCGAAATAATCCAATCCACGAACCCCGCTTTCATCAACGGAATCAGGCATGACTTGCCCAAACCGGCCGGTGTCAAAGCCCCCGTCAGGCTCATGCCGATGTAGCCATCCTTCGGCAACATTTTCTCGGTGAGCAACTGGGCCGCTTCGCGCAACCGTCCGCCATTGTAGGCGAGAAAGGTTTGATCAATCAGGTCGGCGGCAGAAATATCCTTGCCCACGCCCAGGGGATTCAATCGCGGATACGCCGCAAATTTTCGTGTTCCACTTTTCTTGCTCATACTCATGCGCGCAGTGTTACCAAACCCTGTATAAACGCAAATGGATTTTGCGCTCCTCAAAAGAAAATTGCCCCCGCCGATTAAATCGACGAGGGCAATTCGTTAAAATGCTTGAACCTTTTGCCGCCTATTCCGCGACTGCAAATTTCGGCATGCTTGGCTTGCGGTTCTTCGGCTGCACATTCGGCACCGATGGACCTTCAGCTTGTTTGAAATGCACCTTGGCGCGCAGTAATAGCGTCCCGAGGCAAAGATCAGCCAACGGCAGCACCACATTATAATTCTTGTGCATATAGCGGTGATGCAACAGATGATGTCCGTTCAAGCGAAAGAAAATACCGGAGCGTTCGATATTGCGCTTTTTCGGCAAATGCATGCACCAGTGGATGTACTCATAGGCGCCGTAATAGCACGCGCAGGCCAGCACCGCACCGCAGACGATGCCCCAACGACCCAAAATCCACGAGGCAATCAAAAAGGGCGTCATTCCCACCGCGATTAAAACGGGCCCATTCCACCACGCCATTGGGATCGTTTCCTTGTCCTCTTCGTTAATCAGATGATACGTATGGTCTGCCTTGAAGGTTTGATGATGCACCTGCGCATGCGCTTTGAACGCATAGTCGAATTTGCCGATTGGCCGGTGCATGAAATACTTGTGAAGCGCCCACTCAAAAAATGAGGCGAAAAATACAGCAACCACAAAACTTGCGGTCAACCAAAAGAAGAAAATAGACATAGTATGTTTTAAATTACGAAGCCGCAAGAAATCGAACGAACTTCCACCCGGAATCACCTAATCCCGTACCCGGCTTTGGCAAACAAGTTCGGTGGTTTTGCCCTTATAGTCAACTGGCAAATTATGGCTTTTTTCGATAATATTTTTGAACGCGTTTTGTAATCATATCATTATTTACGGCTTCAACCGTTCCACTTGCCCTCTCCCCTCTAGCTTGGCACACTGTTAGTTGCATGCGTGAAACCCTCCGTGCCTGGACGGAAAGCATAGAAACCTTTCTTCTGGATGTGATCTTCGAGCAACGCCATGGCTACATGGCCTCGCTCGTGCGCGGCATTCTGTACTGCCTTTCCAAGGTCTTTCAGGTCGCCGTCAAAACCCGTCGCTTCCTCTATAACGTTCGCATCCTCCGCGATTCCACGCTCGGCGTTCAGGTCATTGCCATCGGCAATCTCACCGTCGGCGGCACGGGCAAGACGCCCGTCGTCGAAAAGTTCGCCCGCGAACTTAAGGACCAGGGTCGCACCGTCGCCATTCTCTCCCGTGGCTATCGTTCCAAACCGCCTCCGCTCCGCAAACGCCTGTTGGATAAACTCCTCTTCCGTCAGGACAGCACTCCGCCACGCGTCGTATCGGATGGTAAATCCTTGCTCCTCGATTCCGAGACCGCCGGCGACGAGCCCTACATGCTCGCTTCTAACCTTAAGGACGTCGTTGTCCTCGTGGATAAAGACCGCGTCAAGAGCGGTCGCTACGCCATCGAAAAGTTCGGTTGCGACACTCTCCTGCTCGACGACGGCTTTCAATATTGGAAATTGCGGGGACGCCGCCAGGACATCGTGCTCATTGATCGCCAGCAACCATTCGGCAATGAACGTCTCCTTCCGCGCGGCACTTTGCGCGAACCACCCTCCCACCTTGCGCGTGCGAGCACTATTTTCATCACCAAAAGCGATGGCAACACTGCAGAGCTAAGGAAGCGCATCACCGAGCATAACCCCACCGCCGGCATCATCGAGTGCATCCATCACCCGCTTTACTTTGAGGACGTCTTCACCGGCCAACGTTGTGGACTGGATCTCCTGAAGGACCGCAAAATCGCCTCACTCAGCGGCATCGCCCAACCAGAGAGTTTTGAGCAAAGCCTCGCCGGCCTCGGCGGGAACCTCGTTTACTCGAAACGTTTTGCCGACCACCACCGTTTCACCCAGCAGGAAATCCTCAACGCCATCAATCGCAGCAAGAAACGCCAGGCGGAACTTATCATCACCACGCAAAAGGATGCCGTCCGCTTTCCCAAGATTGATCGCCGTGATCTTCCCATTTACTTTGTGCGCGTGGAAATTAAGATCCTCAACGGCGCCGATGACTTTCAAGATTGCGTCCGAAAAATCTGTTTCCGCTAACTCATGGATCAGTTGCTTTATTATATTGCCCGCGGGCTTATCTCTTTTCTCCAATCGCTGCCCGTCACCTGGGTGGCGCGCATCGGTCGTGCAGGTGGCGCGCTGGCCTTTTGGCTCGACGCGCGGCATCGCAAGGTGACCATCAATAATCTTACCAATGCCTTTGGCCGGGAAAAATCACCCGCGGAAATTTACGCGCTGGCCAAAGAAAACTTCCGGCGCATCGGCGAAAACTTCGCCTGTGCCGCCAAGACCGCCTCCATGACTTACGCACAATTGCAGCCCCACATGGAGATCGTCGGCGATGAAAAACTCTTCGCCAAAGGTGAAACCACCGCCAGCATCAGCCGCGTCTTCGCCATTGGTCATTTCGGCAACTTTGAAATCTTTGCCCACTCCGTTCAAAAGCTTCCCGGTTTTCAGGGAGCGACCACTTACCGCGCCCTTAAAAGCCCGGCCTTGAATCGTCTGCTGCTCTCCTTGCGCGAACAATCCGGCTGTCTCTTCTTCGAACGACGCATGGATGGCGCTGCTCTCCGGGCAGCCACGCGTGACACCCACTTGATTCTCGGCTTCCTCTCCGACCAGCACGCTGGCGACGGCGGCATGCGCATTCCTTTCTTCGGCCAGGATTGTTCCACCACCAAAGCCCCTGCAGTCTTCGCCCTGCGCTATGGTCTTCCGCTGCACACGGCCATTTGTTATCGCACCCGCCTTGGCCATTGGCGAATTGAAGTAAGCGACGAAATTCCCGTCCAAGAAAACGGCCAGCCCCGCTCTTCCGAAGCCATCATGCTCGACGTCAACCGCGCCTTTGAGATTGCTGTTCGCCGCGACCCCGCCAACTGGTTTTGGGTTCATAAACGATGGAAGCCCGCCCGGTCTAGAGCTGTCGCCGCGCCCAAGCCAAAACTGGAAAGTCAAACGGAGCTAATCGAAGGCGAGGATGCCGTATAAATGAGCGGAGACCGCATGCCACCCCAGTCTCCTGCATCCCCGGTTCCCTCTGAGCGCATTTTAATTCGCGGCGTCAACTGGTTGGGTGATGCCGTCATGTCCACCCCGGCACTGCTGCGTTTGCGTGAAGCTCGTCCCCAAGCCCACATCACTCTCCTCACTCCGGAAAAATTGAAAGACCTCTGGCCGCGTCATCCCGCCATTGATGCCGTGCAATCTTTCGCCGATGGTGAAAGCCCCTGGCGGATCGGCCGCCGTTTGCGCCGGGAAAAATTTGATGTCGGATTAATTTTTCCCAACTCTCCCCGCTCCGCCTTGGAACTTTGGTTTGCGGGTATTCCACAACGCATTGGTTATTCCCGCCCGTGGCGCAATTGGCTGCTCACGCGCTCCATTCCCTCCCGTGCCAACGAGGTTTCCATGCGCAAACGTTCCGCACCGGAAATCCAACGTCTCGTTCAGAACGGCCCAACCTCAGCCCAATCGCTCCCAGATTCCGCGCACCATATCCACCAGTACCTCCACCTAACCGCCGCACTAGGGGCCAACCCTGCGCCGCTCGCTCCCCGGTTGGAGATTTCAGAAAAGCAGGTGGCCAATTTCGTGGCCCGATTCAATTTGATCCCCAATCCTGCCGAACCCCCGCTTTGGTTCGGCCTCAATGCCGGCGCGGAATATGGCCCCGCCAAACGCTGGCTCGAAGACCGCTTCATTGAAGCGGCCATCCAAATCCAAAGACTGACCCGCTGTCGCTGGCTCATCTTTGGCCTTAAAAAAGAACGCGAAACCGCCATTCGCATAGCTTCAAATATTTACCGCGCTACCGAAGACTTATTTGGAACTGAGGAAGTCGAAAAAAATCCGCACGTCATCCAACTGGCAGGCAGAACCAACCTCGTGGAACTCTGTGCTGCACTTAAATTTTGCCGTGTCCTCCTTACGAACGATTCCGGCCCCATGCACGTTGCCGCCGCCTTGGGAACCCCGGTTGTCGTTCCTTTTGGCAGCACCTCGCCCGAACTTACCGGCCCCGGATTGCCCGGCGATTTACGCCATCACCTCCTCCGCGCCAATGCCTCCTGTTCCCCCTGTTTCCTGCGTGAATGCCCCATTGATTTCCGTTGCATGAAAGACATCAGCGTGGAAACCGTCGTCCGCGCCGTTTTACGTGACGCCCGTTAGCTTGCCTTTCTCCCATCTCTACGGAATACTCCCCTTGTGCAAGTCACCGTGACACAATTGACCGATCAACTGGTCGCGTCCTATGCCCGCGTGGGAGGCATCAACCATCTCGATGGCAAGAACCTCCCTTCCAAGAGCGGCATCGCGTTAATCACGGTGGACTTATTGCGTCTCTTGTTCCCCGGTTTCTTCGATGAGAAACCCATCCACTCCTCCGAAATCAAAGTCGAAACTGCCACCTTGATGGATTCCGTCCTGGAACATCTCGAAGATGAAATTTACAAAAGTCTGGAATATCGCCCGCCGGAACCTCTGGCAAAAAAAGATTTACGCCCCACCGCCCATGCGTTGACGCTGGAGCTTTTAAGCAAGCTCCCGCACATCCGCGAACTCCTTCAAACGGATACCGAAGCCGCTTACAACGGCGACCCCGCCGCATTGAGCAAGGAAGAAATCATCGTCGCCTATCCGTTCATCGAAACCATCGCGGTGCAACGCCTCGCCCACGAACTGTATAAAAAGAAAGTCGCCCTCATCCCGCGCATCATGACTGAATGGGCGCATGGCCGCACCGGCATTGACCTCCATCCCGGCGCGCGGATTGGCTCACACTTTTTTATCGATCATGGCACCGGCACCGTCATTGGCGAAACCGCCGAGATCGGCAAAAACGTGAAGATGTATCAAGGCGTGGGCCTGGTGGCGCGCTCCCTTTCCGGCGGCCAGCAATTGCACGGTCAGAAGCGTCACCCCACCGTCGAAGACAACGTGACCATCTACGCCAATGCCACTATCGTCGGCGGCGAGACCGTCATCGGCGCAGGCAGCACCATCGGCGCGAATGTATTTCTAATGCAAAGCGTCCCCGCCAACTCGCTTGTGCTTCAGGAAGAAGTCAACGTGAAGGTCATCAAGAAGTCCGACCGCGAAAAGCAAAAGGTCGATTTCCAGATCTAATGTTGTAAGAAATTAGGGATGGTTGCCCGCTGGTGTTTCTACTTTCACTGATTTGACAGTCACTTTGGCTTTGCCGCTCGTGAAGATCGCAAGGGGACGGTTGAGCTGGGTGTAGCTGGCTTGATGTTCGTAGCGAAGTTCACCGTTGACGTACAGGGATTCTTTGTCGGCTGTCACAATCCACTTAATGGTGACGTATTCGTTGCTTGGAATTCTGCCAGCGCCTTTTTTCTTCATTCCATTAGCGGGTCCGCCGTCGATGTGGAGGCTGCCGGGTTCGCTCGAAGGATTTAAAACCAACGCGTCGGCGGAGTAGGCCATGCGGAGGTCCGAGGAATCGGTTTTGGCAACGACGGTAAACTCGACCGGAGGTTTGAAGTAGGCAGTTGTTTCCACGCGTTCGTGGTCCTGGAGCTGAATCCCTTCGGCGCTTTCGATGGAATTCGTGGTGGCGGGTATGGCGGTGAAATTGATCGGACCGACGTGCGGCAACATCACGTCAATGGACTGGAAAACGTAGCCAGATTTTCGCGCGCGAAGACGATGTTTGCCGGGGCCGATTCCGAGCAGCGCAAAGGCTCCGTCGGAATCGGTTGTGGTGAGATGCGCGGAGTCGGTTTCAACAATGACGTCGGATAAGGGGCGACCATCGATGGTGATTTTGCCAGCGACAGACTCGAACACGGGACGCCCGACCGACACGACTTGCGATTTTCGCACGATGCCGCCGCGCGCATCAGTGGCGACACAACGCACCAGGAAATAACGGCTGACGCGCGTTGAGTAATAGTGAGTGGTGGTTGCTTTACCCCAGTCAAACGTGCCATCGCCGAAGTCCCAGGCGTAATGAATTACGTCGCCATCTGGATCATCGGCGGTTGCCGTGAACTCGAAAGTGGTGCCGGTGGAGGTCGGCCGATTTGTTGAAGCGATCTCAAGCTGCGGCGGATGGTTGCCTGCAGGCACCGGGTCGATGGTGACGACGACATCCATGGATTCGGGCTTCGTGCCCCCTTTGCCGATGGGTGTGATATGGATTCCGAATTCGTCATCGCTGTAGGTGTGACCGATGACCAATGGGGCGTCGCCAGAACCCCCGGGGGAGTCGGGAGTCATGTCCATGAGGTCAAGTTGGCTGATGCTTTTATAGCTTCGCAGGATCCGAATGCCATTCATCATGAGTGGATTGCTTTGGATCTGTTGGCGGAATTCAATCCAGTAATCCTCGTCGGCGTTTCGACGGATTCGAAGCGCCCGAACCCCACTGCTCTCCTGGCTGTCCTGCGCATTGAGCCGATAGATTCCACTTTTGGTTACATCGTAAATACCGCCGTCATTTAACCATCCGAGGACAGCTTTTGAGCGAACACAGAGATGATTCTTGAGCACGGCTTGATTACCGCCGCCACCCATCGGGTCGTAAATATCTCCGGTGTCCAGCGATCGGCCAGGGCCAGCAACAGTTTCGTCGTGCGTTACCCACATGTTTGCATGGGGCAAGCCGAGGTTGTGCCCGAACTCATGGATGTGAATGCCAGTGCGAAAATTATTGAGCAACCGCTGGCCTTTGCCTCCGACGGCGGAGAGCCCAGAGTCTCCGCCGTGCAACGTTTTGAAGGCCACAATGTCGTAGTCGAATTTGTCCGTGTTATAACCTATCGCCTTGGCGGCAGCGCGAGCATCGCGAATAATTTGTTGGTCGTCAGAATTGCTTTCGTAGAAGGCTGCGGAGTGAGGCATGGTCCTCGTGGGGACGATCGTATATTTCACGAGGAATTGACCATAGGAATTCTGAAGAAAGTAAGTCTGCACTTGCTGAAGGATGACTTGAATCGCCGGCGTAGGCACAGGATCCCCCTTTAAATCAGGAAAATCGATCCGGATATAGAGAACGTTTTTAACCGTGGGTGCAGGCGCAGCGGCAAAGGCGGACGCAGCAGCACCCAGCAATAAGGTAAAAATAAAAAACGTTACCATCGGCCTTTGCAGGAGCAATTTTGCTTTTTTCTCGTTTGCTACGAATGAGCAACTTGGATTTATAATCATCGGGACTTTTAAAATTTAGTTCCTCACCTTTACAGCCAAAAATGCGATTTTTCATAAACCCCTGATTTACAGCATGGAGCTGCACAGAAACTGGTTTTCTGCGCTCGCGCAAGTTCCAACAAAAACTTTAGCGAATAAATCAGGATGGTTTTTATTATCCCTCTTTATTCGTGTTAATTCGTGGTTTTCCCTGTTTAAAACCGCGTCAGCTTATCGAGCTCCTTAAACCGGTCATCAATCGCCCGCCGCGTAATCCGCGTGGTAAACTTCAACCCAAATCCTTCGCAGCAGAACGAAGCCACCACACTCCCATAAATCATTCCTTTGCGGATATTATCATCCAGCGAACCTTTGGCCGTGGAAAGATAACCCATCATTCCGCCGACAAACGAGTCGCCAGCGCCAGTCGGATCCACCACCCGATGCAACGGATACGCGGGCGACAAAAACAACCCGCCATTCCGCGTCGAAAGAATCGCCCCGTGCTCACCCTTCTTGATGATCACATATTTTGGCCCCAGCTTGTGAATCTTCTTCAGCGCAGTAAGCAAATTATCTTCCTTCGTGAGTTGCCGCGCCTCGCTGTCATTCAACACAAATCCATCCACACGCTTGAGCAGCTTCAACAAATCCGGCAGCGCAATGTTCAGCCACAAATCCATTGTGTCTGCGACCACAAATTTCGGACGGCGCATTTGCGTCAACACATGGCTTTGCAACGAAGGCGCGATGTTAGCCAACAGCACGAATGAAGAGTCCTGGTAGGCTGCGGGCAACCGCGGATTAAACGTTTCGAACACGCCCAACTCCGTCGCCAGCGTACGGCGATTGTTCATGTTGATCTCATATTCGCCAGACCAATGAAACGTCTTCCCCGGCAAAACCTGCAACCCTTCCAAATCCACCTTATGTCGCCGGTATAATTCAATGTACCGCTTCGGAAAATCTTGTCCCACCACGCCCACGAGTTTGACCGGCGCAAAGAAACTCGCCGCCACGGCTGCGTGGCTGGCCGACCCGCCCAACAAACGCGGATTTTCCGCCTTCGGGGTTTTAATGGAATCCAATGCCGTCGAACCAACGATCAAAACGCTCATATTAATTTAAATTGTAACTAGGAGTCTCAAGCGAAAGCGCAGACCTTACGCTCTTATGCCCCAACTGACAAGCTCCTGTTCTCCAGAGTTTTGACATCCACCAGCTCTAACCTAATAGCCAGCACCGCGTTCTGGACGCTGATAAACACGGCTGCTACTCTCGCAATAAGAATCTGTCATGACGATACCTACACCCACTTTTCGCCCGGCGGCACGTAATGATGTGCCTGAGATTGTCCGCATGCTGGCCGACGACCCGCTTGGCTCCCAGCGCGAACGCTTCTCCGACCCGCTGCCCGATTCCTATTATGCGGCTTTTGACGCCATCTCCACCGATGCCAACAACGAACTCATTGTGGCGGAGAATGATGGTGCGATAGTTGGCGTGCTTCAATTGACCTTCATTCCTTATCTGACTTATCAGGGCAGTTGGCGCGCCCTGATAGAAAATGTCCGCGTCGCTGCAAACGTTCGTGGCCGAGATATTGGCAGCGCATTAATGCGTTGGGCGATTGCCCGTGCCGAAGAGCGCGGTTGCCGATTGGTGCAACTCACCACCGATAAATCCCGCACACATGCAAAACGTTTCTATGAGAAGCTCGGCTTTCACGCCACGCACGAAGGAATGAAACTCTCCCTGCCGCAAACAAAAAGCTGACCTACAATATCTGCCCATTACGGCTGGCTGAGCCGATAGAAACGAATCGTGGAGTTCGTGGCTGTGGCATCATTAAAAATGAACAGCCCATTAGTCCCTGCCAGCAGATTGGTAAGGTTCATCCAATTCGTCAGGTCAGTTGAAGTCTGGAGCGTATAACTCAAACCCGCGCCGCCGCTGAATTGCAGTTGAAAACTGCCACCGGTCTGCTGGCTGAAGCTGGTCGTCGTCGGCGGTGACAGCAAGGTAAACGTCATGTCCCCACTGCTGTTCGTGCCCGCACTATTTGTAGCCACCAACTGATAATGATAAGTCTTGCCCGCCAGCAAATTGCTCACTTCTGCATCGAACGACACCAAAGCGATGCCTCCGCCCAGATTCGTCACACTCGAGCTGCTGCCATAATTCGTGCTCTGCCCATATTGAAAATACGCGACCGTGACCGCCCCATTCGGATTGACCAGGCCATGCAGACTGACCGTTGAATGCGCAATACCGTCAGCCGTCACATTGGTCACCACCGGCACATCTGCCAGGTTCGTGAAACTCATGTCCGCACCCAGCACCACGCCAAAACTATTCGAGGCCGCCACGCGGAAGTGATTGGTTGTCCCCGGCAGCAGACCGCCAAGAAGATTGCTCACCGAGAGCGTGTTCGTGCCACTGCCAATGGCCGTTGCCGCCGTGCTCTTCGTGTAATTCGTATCCGGCCCGTACTGGAACGAGAACACCGTGACCGCCCCATTCGGATTTACGTTCGCATTCAGCCAGGCGCTGGTCGCAGAAATGCTGCCGGCCGGTTGAGTGGTCGCCACCGCCATCCCCGCCTGCCGCGTAACCGTGAGCGTATAAATTTTCACCGTCGCCCCATCCTGCGCGGTGACCGCCACGAAAATCATGTTGGTTCCGATATTAAGCCCGAGTGCACCACTGGCTGCCCCCGAGCTCACCGGAACGTAACTGCCGCCATTGGCCTTCGCCTGGATGGTCGCATAAACACTGTCCACGCTGGTGGGCGTGACCGTGATGCTGCTTACATTGTTGGAGACCGTGAGAACGTAACTTGTCACATTGGAACTGAAGAGCGGATTGAGCGACCCACCGCTGCATGTCAGGCTTGCCAGATCCGCGTTGTTATTTAACACCCTGGTTAGCTGCAGTGTATAGCCTGTGGTAAAAAGACCGCTCTGGGAAGTGACCGTCAGAAGGTGAGTATTATTGCCGAAGGATAGCGGGATCATTCCGCTGGGCACACCGGAACTCAGAGAAATTCCATCCAGTTTCAGTGTGGCATTGGGATCGTTGGCGGTTGCTGTGATGGTGGTGTTGCTGACCGTGGTCGGGAATGTCCCGTAATACGTGGAACCAAACAACGCCAAGACCGCTCCACTGGCAGTCACGCTGGACAAGGTTGCGTCGTTGCCCGGCAACCGCGTAATATTCAGTGTGTAGGTCTGAATATTCTGTACATTCTGCGAAGTGACTTTGACACGAATCACGTTCGTACCGTAATTGAGCATCACCCGGTTGGTAATTCCGCCGGACACTGCCACACTGAACGCTGCTCCATTGGTCTGTATTTGGATGGTTGCATGTGGATCCACACTCAGAGCTGTGACATCTGTGTTGCTGGCGGAATTCGCCACCGTGCTGACATAGGCCAGGTTTGCCGGAGTAAATGCTGGATTAAACGAACCGGTGCTGAGAGTCAGGGCTGAAAGAGCGGCATTGGTGCCGGCCACGGTAAATATCCACTGTGAAGTGCTATTGGTGCCCGCTGCATTCACAGCCACGATTTGATAATAGTAAGTTGCACCCGGAATTAGCAGGCCGGTCGGAACGTTTCCGCTCGTCCAGTCGGGGTTATTCAGTATGCTTCCAGTATTCCCGTTTCCGCTGGCATCCACGGCATTCGTTCCCGGCCAATCATCCATATGATAGCATGCCACCAGCCCGGAGTTTGTGCCGGAGAGACTCTGATTCATGGTCAGCTGAATTTGACTTTGAGAGCGAGCCACATTCCAAAGCCGGACCTCATCCAGACTGCCGGCGAAGAAATTGGTCAACGTCTGCAAACAACCAATTGTTAGGTTCGTGGCGCTGTTCAACGTCGCCGTGCTGCCATTCGTGGAGACCGCCAACACGCCATCAATGTAGAGCGCCATCGCCCCATTGGTCTGGACGCGCGTCGCCGCCACATGATGCCAGTTGCCGTCGAGCAACTGCCCGCTCGCAATCGTGGTATCAGGACCGCCCACGCCAAAGAGAACTTTTCCGTTGCCAATGGACACGCCGAAGTCGTTGGTTTTTCCTGGCACATATCCATCCACCAGGCCCAATCCCTGATACCATTGTCCTTCCACCAGGCCCGCCAGCCGGGGATACAAAAGCCAAAACTCGATTGTGAAATCGTTGGAGATGGTGCCGGGAACCTTCACATATTGATTCACACCATTGAACGTAAGCGCCGCGCCTTGATTCGTTTCCAGGCTGCTTGTAAGCAACTGCTGGCCAGTATTGAATCCAATAGTCCCCATCACACCAAGGCTCCCATAATTGGTGGTGGTGCCATATCTTACATAAACCGTGGTATCCCCGAACGGATATACCCCCGAACTCAAGGTCACGGAACCATTCGTTCCTACCGATGCGGTCGGGGAGAATACTACCGGCAACCCGATGGAGAAGATCGTCACGGTATTGGTGGAATACCGCGCGCCATCACTCACCGTATAAGTAAAACTATCCGGACCACCAAAGGAAAAGCACTTCCGATTGGGTCCGCTTCCGCTGAGCGTGCCATTGGTGGGGCTCGCGACTATCGCGTAATTCGTCGCAAAAGTCCCTTGCAGGGTAACAAATGGTGAAGGATTCAGTGTGACCGCATTAGTCATATTCGCCAACGCCACTATCGACTGGCCCAGAGCTAAAGGTTGATACATTCGGAACGCATAGCGGCCCGGGACGGGCGGTATTAAGTTCGAATTGTGTATCAAACCATTCGTGGAGGTATCCACCAGGGTTGTCGTCCCTGCACCAGGCAAGTTGTAGTATAATGAGCCGTTACCCAGATCAAATCCTACCGACGGATTTCCTGTGCTGACAGCCCCCTTGAGCCATTCAATTTTGTCGTAATTGAATTCCATATCGAAATCCCCCACCTGCACGTCAGACCGATCGATTAGCACCACCTGAAAGCTATTGAAGTTGCTCGTGTTTTGATAGGTCATAACATTGGTCCAGGTGACACCCACCGCCAACCGGCCACCGACGTATTGCATGCCATAAGTCATCACTCCGGAACGAGAATCCGTGGTGAGTACGTCCGCCCAAAAGGGAGCAATGATGGGGCCAATCGGTGGCAGAACCGGGAAAAACTGTCCATTCCAATTGCTGTTCGAACTTGCAAAGGTAAGATTGCCATTGTTGTTGGCATAGAACTGCGTGAAATAGTTGCTGGAGAATTTGTTGGTGGAAAACTGAAGCAGAAGATCGCGTCCAAGCCAGTCCGCATTGGTGCCGGTTAAACTCACCGGAAACCCTTGGTCGTCCGCTCTTCCAAATGAGAACCGGTCAAACCCGGGACGAATAGCCCCCATGTTGGTCGCCACGATAATGCTCACCGTGCCAAAGTTCGTTGAATCCAACGCCCCGTCATTCACTTTAAAGGTGAAACTATCCGTGCCGACATAGCTGGTGTTCGGCGTGTATGTGAAGGAAGGCAGGTTGGTAGTGACCAGCGTGCCGTGGATCGGACTGCTCAAAATGGTATAAGTAAGGTTGGGCGTGCCCGGACTGTAATGATACCCCTTGCGATTGGGGTCAGAATAATTTGTCAGGTCCGAGTAAGGGTCAAAAAAATCCGCGTCATCATCGCCCGTCAAATAACCATTGCAAGGTGTGTTTACCGAGACTTTTACCGCCTGATCCTCAGCATGCGGAGCATGGTTGACCGGCACCACGGTGATGCTCACCGTTGCTTCTGCCGAACTGTTCGTTCCATTGCTCACCTTGAAGGTGAAACTGTCCTGACCGGTGAATGTGTTAAAGGCATAAGGCATATACTGGCATTTGCCACTGTTGGTGGTGTGAAAGCCGCCGGTCACATTGGTAACAATTGTCCCAAACCGGGGTGTCCGCACGATGCTATAAGTCAGCGGTGGCGCCCCGGAGCCCTGAAGTTGTATCACCGGCGGGTTGGAGTTTCCTGCATTCCAAAACACTGCCTGCGGAATCGACATAAGCCCCTGGGGCTGATTGGAAAAAGTCATGTCCGCACCGATGCCTACCCCCACGCTATTGCTCGCCACAATGCGAAAATGAGAAGCTGGATTTGTCGTCAGGCCGTTGATACTGTTGAAAACAAAAGATGTCATGGAGCCTGCAGCCAGATTGGTCACGCTCGTCCGATTCCCGTAACTCGTGTTGGTTCCATATTCGAAATAGGCTGTGGTGGCCACTCCGTTCGGGTTCACAAAGCCGTTCAAAACGACGTTATCCGAGCTAAACACATTGACTACTAATGTCGTCACGGACGGACCGCTGATGGTGAAAGTCATATCACCCCCGGTTGCAGCGCCCGTATTGTCAATCGCCAGGATGCGATAATGATACGTTCCCGGCGCCAACCCCTTCACGGTGGCATTGACTATTTGTGAACCTGGTGGATTAAAATATTCGAGACTGGTGAAGCTCCCGTAATTCAAATCAGCGCCATACTGGAAATAAGCCCTCGTGTTCGTGGTAATGCCATTGACGGCTCCGGATAAATATCCATTGGTACCCAAGGTTGAGCCGGGGAATGTGATCACACTGAGACCATTCGTTTGCGCCTGCACTGGCAGCCAGAACAACAAGGCTAGCGCCGCCATCGCCATTCCTTTGAAAAAAAACCAGGATTTCATTTCTTATTAATTATTCTTACAATTCGATTCTTGCCGACCCGCCCTTAACTGCGCCCTCACGCCTGAGAATTTGAGCCGGTAAAATTCTGTATAAAATTGAGACAGTGACTAGGCTAGATAAACCAACTGAAATAACTGCCATTATTCTGAACAAAGGAGAAAAAGATGCCGTCAATCGCCCCGGTGGACAGTGGTGGCACAGTGGGAACTCCGGCTTGGAGTTCACCCGTACGCAATTCTGATTCGGCTTCCCTTTGCATCTGTTCGCCTGCAAAAGCAAGAGTCAAGCCAAACGAGGCGCTCGGACCTTCGTCCCTGAACAACTAAATTCAAGCTAAGCCCTGCCGCTCTTTATTTATGTGCATTTTGGCGGGTGAGCCGCGCTTTGAACTCACCACAAGCCTTTGCAATATCCGGCGCATTTAAAATCGCCGAAACCACGCAGATACGCCGTGCGCCCGCAGCCAGCACCTCATCAAGATTGGTCAGATTAATTCCCCCAATCGCAAACCACGGAATTGATACATTCTTCGCCGCCCAACGCACATACTCCAGCGTTACCGGCTTAGCCGTCGGCTTCGTGCCTGTGGCATAGATCGGCCCTATTGCTATGTAAGCCGGTTCAAGTGCCACCGCCTTTTCTGCTTGCACCGGCGCATGAGTGCTGAGCCCAATTTTACATTTTGAATTTTGAATTTTGAATTCCAACAAATCTTCCTGCCCCAAATGACAAAACTCCGCACCAACCTCATTAGCAATGGCCAGATAGTCATTAATCACCAACCCCACTCCTGCCCGATGCGTAATCGGCAAGATCACCTCCGCCATTTGCCGCACCTCTTCCGGCGAAGAATTTTTGGCACGCAATTGAATAAGGTCCGAACCACCATCACAAAGCTGTTGCGCCACCCATTCAACTGGACGCCCATGGAGATAGGCGGTATCGACAAAAGTATAAAGCTGGCAATCTGACAATGATTTCATTTCAAAGTGGAATCTTGTAGCCGCACGCGCTCATTTATGCAACTTAACGAGTTTGCTTAAATAGCATCTGCCACAACCATTCCGAGCGTGGCACCAGCGAAACCAGCGCATTTTGCAGTCCCGGCGCGAACATCATCCACTGCAATCGCCCAGCCCATGCCAGTCTTCGTTCAAACAGTTTGTCACATCGTCTCGCTATCAATTGCTGTGTTTCGGCCCATGGCATTTCTTCCCGTCCATACGCTACCAACGGTTCAATGGCCACCTCCGCTGATTCAAATGCCATGGACATTCCATTACCTGTCACCGGTGGGATCATTGTCAACGCATCTCCCACGCAACATTCCTTATGCGCTACTGCCCGTCGTGGTCGTAATGACAATCCCGCCACCGAACAAAAAGAATCTTCATCAAACTTTGCTCCCGCCAATCGCTGCTGTCGCAACGAACCAACCGCGCCCCGTAATATCTCCGGCCACTTGCGTGCATCGCCTGATTCCGCGGACCGCCGAAATAATCCGCACACATTGACCTCGTCATTCGCCAACCGACAAATCCCCACGTAACCGGAAGGCGAAACGTGCATCTCCAAATCTGCCGTCAACTCCACATTCCGCGCATGTGCCTTCAAGCCAAACCATCGCCAGCCATTCTCCACAGCTTGCATGCGGCGTCCATTCGCTCGCACTACACCTTCCGCAAAATCCGCCTCATGCCACCGCTCGCCTTCCCGCAATTCTCCACCCAATCTCCTGAACTCCTGTGCCAGCAAGTTATCCAGCACATGACGCGACAAAGAAATTGCCGATAAAGAAAGTTCCCTCACCGGCGAAGATTTTTTTTCAGAAAAGAAAGCCGCTGTTTTGGCCGGAATTGCCCCGGCATTTTTCAACAGTTCCAACAAGCCCAATCGCGCCAGGCTATCCTGTCCGCGTCCACTGATGAATTCTCCGCAAACTCGGTGTCGTGGATAATGTCCGGATTCCCATACTTTCACCGGGATACCATTTTGTCGCAGCCCGATGCCCAGCATCAGACCAGCCAGACCACCTCCCACAATTGTAATTTCCTTGTTCATTACTTGCGGTGCGCGACGAAAAGATGGCTGAACAAACCCGCGCGCTGCTCCTGCAAAAGCCATGCCCCTTCCGTCGGCCACATATCCGAGAGCTCCCTTTTCGTAAAACCTGCCCGCACACTGACCACCGCATCATGCCGCGTCACGGAATTGCAGCCAATCAATCCCACCAGTTTTGCCATCCGCAACGACAGCTCCGCCCGACGCGGCTCGCACGCTGCAAAAAGATCGACCTGCTTCGATGCCAGATAAAACACTTCGCAAAGCTCCGCCTCATGAAAATGATGCAGAAATAAATTGGCGATAAAGATTGTGCCGGGCGGCACAACCGCATGGGTTAACCAATCAAAAATGTCCGCCGCCACCGTCTCCACCGTGCATCCCAGCGCCTGAAAACCATCGCGGGTTTCGGCCCCCATGCACGGCTGCCGGTCCACCAACGTGACCTGAACTTTCGGATGTTGTTGGACCAGCTTTCGCGTTAGACCTAATGCAAATGTCCCATCTCCCGCTCCCAAATCAACCACCCGCTGCAATGACTTGCCTTTCGAGTATCGCAGCAACGCATCCGCCATGAGCGAATCATGCCGCATCCACCAGTTTAACCGCTTCAAGTCACGCCGGGAACGCACTGCCTTCGGATCATCGGGCGGCAGTTCGTCGAGCCATTCAGGTTCCAGCGTGCGTTCCACGGGTTAAAGTTGCGCTAAAACTCAACTAACTTCCAGCAATGCTCCATGGCAACTAAAACCTGCTCCGAAGGAAGACATCCACCACCAACCACCCGGCGCGTTCGCCGCCAGTGCTGCTTGCAGCACAAAATAAACACAGGGACTGCTCACATTCCCAAACTCGCGTAATACTCCCGCGCTCCATTGCATATTGTCCGCAGTTAATCCCAGCCTCCCCTGAAGTGCCATCAATACATCCCGCCCGCCTGCGTGCCAGATCCAATTGGTAATTTGCTTCCGCGACACACCCGTTCCTGAGAGCGTGGCATCCAATAATTTTTCCACATGTTCCGCGGCCAATGGCGGCACTTGTGGGCTAAGAATATTCCGCAACATTCCATTCCGCTGTTCGAATCGCAAAAGATCGCGATGTTCTGCCGCCAGCATCGAACCACTTTTTTTCCATTCCACCCTTCGCATTGTCGGATTCGGCTCATTGGCCAGCACTGCCGCTCCCGCGCCATCACCAAAAAGACACGCGCTGATTAGCACTCCCGGATCATCATCCAAATAAAATGCCGCACTGCAAACTTCCACACAAATCGAAAGCACACGTCCGCATCGCCCTGATAACAATAATGCCTCCCCGGCACGCATGTTGGGCAACGCCGCCCCGCAGCCTTGTCCCACCAAGTCCAGTCCCAGCACATCCGTCCGCAATCCGAGCCGTTCACTCACATAGCTGGTCAAGCCAGGACACAAATATCCAGTGCAGGTGCTGATGATGACTGCATCAATTTCACGTCGGTCCGTTTGCGAATTCTTTAATGCTTCTTCCGCCGCTTGAGCAGCCAGCAGTGGAGCGTTTTTTGCAAAGCGGGCGTGGAGCGTATCCGGACTGATTTCAAAGACCTCATGCAACGAAGCCAGCGCCAGATGCCGTGTTTCAATTCCATTGTTGCCGGCCAGCACTTTTTTGAGGATCGCCCGCGAGCGCAGGCTGAGTTGGGGAAATTGCGATGATACTTGCAGAGCTTCCCAACCCTCACTTTGCTTATATTGCTGCGGGGGCACAGCCGTTCCCAATCCCGTAATGAACATGCTCGACTCTAGCAGCGCTCATACCTAAATGCCAATCAGGTATACAACGTAGAAACATTTATTCCGCTAATCCCCGGATAATCGAAGCACCCAACGAAGTGCCGATACGAGTTGCGCCAGCCTCCATCAACGCCACCGCCGTCAACGTATCCTTGATTCCGCCAACTGCTTTCACGCCAAATTGCGCGCCCACTGCTCCGCGCAACAACTTCACATCTTCAATTTCAACGGGAGGTACATGAAAATCGGTCGAGGTCGTGACAAATTGCGCGCCGGAATCCAGCGCAAGCTGGCAGGCCAGAATCTTTTCCTCCTGCGTCAACAAATGCGTCTCCAGAATGATCTGCACCGGACGTTCATCCGCTGCTTCCACAATATCGCGCATCTCCCGCAGGACATATTGCAGGTCACCATCCTTCAACCGGCCGATGTTCATCACGTACTCGATCCCATGCGCACCATGGTCCGCGGCAATCTCCACCTCGTAGCGCTTTGCATCGGCATCCGTCGCGCCCAATGGAAATCCCACCAGCGCGATTACTTGCACCCCGCTCTCTTCTAAAAGAGAATAGGCCAGTTCCACCCACGAACCATTCACGCAGACGCCATGAAAAAATTGCTCACGTGCTTCCGCGCAAAGCCTCTCAATGTCCTGCCGCAAGGCCGCAGGCGCAAACAACGTGGAATCAATGCAGCGGGCAAGGTCTTTACCTGAAAGCGTGCTCATACCGGTTGGTTCATTTTCTCCCATTCGACTCAAGTTCAAACCCAAACTCGAAAATCGCAATGGGGAACTATGGTTTACTTGGGCAACAATTCACTGACCAGTGACTTCTCTTCCTTCAATTCCGCCACCGTTGCATCAATCTTGGAACGGCTGAATTCATCAATTGGCAGTCCCTGCACGATTTCCAGTTTCTTGCCGTCACTGCGAACGGGGAACGAGCAAATCAAACCTTTCTCAATTCCGTAGCTGCCATCCGAATGAACACACACACTATGCCAATCCCCCGCAGTCGTCGGATTTACAATGGAAGCCACGCTATCCACAATCGCATTGGCCGCGCTCGCCGCGCTGGAAGCGCCCCGCGCCTTGATGATGGCCGCGCCGCGTTGCTGAACGGAACTGATAAAATCCCCCTTCAACCAGGCCTCATCATTGATGGTATCAGTCACCGGCTTGCCATTAATTTTGGCATGCACAAAATCAGGATACTGTGTGGAAGAATGATTTCCCCACACTGCCAGATTGCTGACTGCCGTAATGTCCACCCCAGCCTTCTTCGCCAATTGCGATTTCGCGCGATTCTCATCCAGGCGCGTCATGGCAAACCAGCGGTCGCGCGGGACTTCTGGCGCATTGTTCATTCCGATAAGGCAATTCGTATTACAGGGATTGCCCACCACGTGAACACGCACATCACTCGCCGCATTCTTTTGAATCGCCTGTCCTTGTCCGATGAAAATCTTCCCGTTGATGCCGAGCAAATCCTTGCGCTCCATCCCTGCCTTGCGCGGCACACTGCCTACGAGCAACGCCCAATTTACCCCGCGAAATCCTTCATCCAGGTTTGCTGTCGGCACAATTCCCTTCAGCAAGGGAAACGCGCAATCATCCAGTTCCATCACCACGCCGTTCAAGGCGGGCAATGCTGGCTCAATTTCAATCAAGTGCAGAATGACCGGCTGGTTCGGACCAAACATCGCGCCCGAGGCAATACGAAAAAGCAGTGAGTAACCGATTTGACCAGCAGCGCCGGTGACCGCAACACGAATGGGAGTAGTATTCATTTTTCTTAAATTATTTTTTCACTATGTTGAGGGATTAGAAAAACTGCAAGTGTGGAAGCAGCAAGGCACCCCTCTTTCATTTACCGAAAACAAATGATTAAAGCCCAATCGGATGCCACGCTGTCTTGAACTCAGTCGTTTCAAGGATCTTATAAGGATCTTCGGCTTTGGCGCTAAACCAGTCGACAGGCGCAAGATTATTGGCAGCGTAACGCTTCAAATTTTTTGCGGAACCGGCTTGCAACGCCGTGCCAATCTCCGCGACACCACAGCCATCCACAATTGCATTCACATCCATATGACTTGCAATATGGGAAACCAAATCAGCGCGCTTGCCGGTCAGCACATTCACCACGCCGCCGGGTAAATCACTCGTCGCCAGAATTTCTGCAAACGTAATCGCGGGTAGCGGATATTTTTCCGAAGCCACGACAATCGCGGCGTTCCCGGAGAGAATAACCGGAGCCATCAACGAAACCAGCGACACCAATGAAGGCTCATCTGGCCCCAGCACGACCACCACACCAGTCGGTTCGGGCGTGGTGAAATTAAAATGGGATGACGCCACCGGGTTCACCGCGCCAAAAACCTGGGAATACTTGTCGGTCCATCCGGCATAATAAACCAGGCGATCAATTGCCGCGTTCACTTCGGTCCGCGCCTTGGACTGGGTGGCACTCGTGGAACGCACGATTTCATTTGTCAGTTCCGTCGCACGGTTTTGCAGCATCTCAGCGGCCCGATACAAAATCTGCCCTCGCAGGTAAGCCGTTTTCTTGGCCCAGCCATCAAATGCGCCGCGTGCCGCCACGACTGCATCCCGGAAGTCCTTGCGCGAAGCATGACAATAATTATCCAGATGCTCACCCGCTGGCGATTGTGCTGGCAGATAGCGGCCACTCTCGCTCCGCACGAAATTGCCGCCAATATACAGCTTGTAGGTCTTATGGACTTCCAGGTTCGTATTCATTGCTCCTTAGGCATACCAATTAACTTTTCCCCTCGCAATCCCCAAGAATCCACTCCTTGGTTGGCAGTTAAAACCTCAATTTTGTCCTTATGGGGTAATTACCCCATGTTTTTATGGGATGTTTACCCCATATTCGGGTTGCAAATCAGTAACATCCGTAAGCCAATGGTGTTTCATATTTCCAAGGCGGATGAAAAATAAACGGTGTTTCGGTAATGACTGTGTCCAGTGAACTGGAAGCAATTAAAATTTAAAACCCGGCAGCCTTCACTTGCTGCCTATGCCATTGCTATTTTGAGCGTTGGTCTGGCCACTCTTGCCCGCTTCCAACTCGATCCCATACTCGGTGTTCAGTACACTTACGTCACCTTTTATCTGGCGCTTCTAATTAGCGCCTGGTTCGGCGGGCTAAAGCCCGGTTTTCTCGCTCTGATTTTAGGCGCGCTTTCCTCCTCTTACTTCTTCGTTTCTCCTCGATACGTGTTCACTCTGGGAGATGTTCCTCATCGGATCGGGCTGCTTGCTTATTCGATTGTCGGCGGCACGGCCATTCTTCTGAGCGAAGCAGAACGCAAGGCGCGGCGTCGCACCGAATCCGTGGTATGTCAGTTGGAACGCGAAATTACCGAACGCGTGCAAACGGAACAGCGATTGCACGAACTTCACGCGCTGGCCGAGCGGCGTTTGATTGAACTGGATGCCATCATTGAAAGCGTGCCCGACGCTGTTTTTTTCGCAAATGAAACCGGCGTCACCAAGTGCAATACCAATGCATTGAAAATGAGCGGCTCTGCCTCCATAGCTGACTTGCAAGCGAACGCCGGCGAATTAGCCAACAAATTTGCAATGCGGTGGCCGCATAACGGCCAATTGCTCAAGGCTGGGGAACTGCCCTTCAACCGGGCATTGCGCGGTGAAATTGCCATTGATGAAATGATGATCACCCGGCTCGACACCGGCGCGCCTGTTTACATTCGTGGGGCCAGCGGTCCGGTGAAGCAGGATGGTCGCATCATTGGCGCAGCCGCCATTTACTCGGATATCACGAAGCAAAAACGCAAGGAAATCTTCATCGCGGCACTTTCAAAATTAGGACATCAACTCAATAGCGCCACCACCCAAAAGGAAGCCGCCCGCATCATCGGAGATATTGCCGACGGACTCCTCGGCTGGCATGCATTTAGTCTCAATCGCTATGATTTGGAACGCTCCCACGTACATTCGATACTGAATGTGGATACCGTCAATGGCCAAAGGACTGAATTCTCTCCACAAGGCATTCACCGGCACATCCCCGGCTCAGTGCATCGCATCATGAAAAATGGCGGCGAACTGATTTTGAAAGAAAACCCGGCGATGGCGCTGCCCGAATCAGTCCCCTTCGGTGATACCACGCGGCCATCGGCCTCCCTCATGTTTATTCCCATTCGGGATAAAACCATGTCTATCGGCATTTTGTCTGTCCAAAGCTACACGCCGAATGCTTACACGGAGGATGATTTAAGCATGTTGCAGACCTTGGGCGACTACTGCGCCGGCGCGCTGGAACGCATCAAGACCGAAGAGGCATTACAGCAAAGTGAAGCCCGGGAACGAGTACGCTCAGCCGAACTGCAAGCGTTAATGGATGCCATTCCCACTCCCGTATGGGTCGCACACGATCCCGAGTGCCGTATGATCACCGGCAACCGCGCCGCCTCCCAGTTCTTGCGTACGCCCATGGAAGGCAATGTTTCCCTTACTGCTCCTGCTAGCGAGGCCGCCTTAAATTATTGCCTGCACATCAATGGACAGGCCGTGCCGGGAAATGAACTCCCCATACAGCAATCAGCTTTGACTGGCAAACCCATCATTGGTGTCGAAGTGGAATTTCTATTTAACGATGGCACCGTTCAATATGTTTACGGCAATGCGGTGCCACTGTTTGATGCGCAAGGAGCCGTGCGTGGTTCCTTGGGGGCGTATATGGACGTTACCGAACGCAAACGGGCGGAAATCTCCATCGCTGCTCTTTCAAAATTGGGGCAGAATTTAAACTCGGCCTCCACCCCCATTCAGGCTGCGCGCATTATTGCTGCCGTCGCTGATGATTTGTTCGGCTGGGACGCTTTTGGCCTCAATCTGTATTCCGAAACTGATGACTGCTTCCGTCAAGTGCTCAATATTGATATCATCCATGGGCAAAGGACCGAGATCCCGCCCGAGGAAATTGATCTTGTGGCTAATGCCGGAGATCACCGCGTTCTAACCACGGGCGCCGAACTGATTCTTAAAACAGAGCCACTGACGATGCTCCCTGATTCCGCTCCCTGCGGAGACATATCCCGTCCTTCTGCCTCCATTATTCGCGTGCCCATTCGGGATAAGAAGCGGGTCATAGGAATCCTCTCAATCCACAGCTACACGCTGAATGCCTACGACCAGGCGGATTTAAACACCCTTCAAACTTTCGCCGATTACTGCAGTGGCGCACTGGAGCGCATTGAAGCGGAAGCGGCCCGTCATCTGAGCGAGCACCAATACCGCACCTTCACCGAAGCAATTCCCGCGATTGTTTTCACTGCAGGTGCTCAACGCTCGTGTGAATATTTAAACCACAGGTGGGCTGACTATACCGGCCTATCCATCCAGGCATCCCTGGGCGAAGGCTGGCGCTCCGCACTCCATCCTGATGATCAGGAACATACCCGCGAACAATGGCAACGGGCACGGCAAAACAAAAAAGCCTTCGAAACCCTCTACCGACTCCGTCGCCATGACGGAGCCTATCGCTGGTTCCTGATGCGGAGCCTGCCCTTTTTTGACAAAGCCGGGCAAACGCTTAAATGGTTGGGCACAGCCACGGACATCCATGATCGCAAGGAAACCGAGGAAGCCCTGGCTTTCTGTAACCAACGTTTAAGTCTCATCGCCCAGATCACCAATACCATCGTCGGCTCCGCCCCGCTTGCAGAGCAGATGCGTGAACTTGCGGGCATTGTCCGTGCTGCATACCGCGTGGATTCCTGCATCATTCGCATTCTGGAAGGTGAAGAACTCCGGTTGCTGGCCTGCTCCGGCCTGCCGGAAGAGGGTCTATCGTTAAATATTTCCTCCAAAATCGGTATCGGCGCTGAGATGATTTCCCGAAAAACACCGCTCTTCATTCCCGACGTCCGCATTCATCCCATCACCAAGGCATTTTCAAGCCATGTAGGCAATAAATATCATTTCGTTTCATTCGCCGGGGCGCCATTGCTGGTTCAAGACCAGGTTATCGGCGTGCTGGGTATTTATTCGGAAGGCCAAATCCACCACTTCACCGAAGCCGACCTGGAACATTTACAGATTGTTGCCCACCACGTTGCTGCCGCCGTCGTAAATGACAGTTTATATAATGAAGTCACGGCTCAAAAACGCGAACTCGAAGAACGAATTGTTGAACGCAATCAGGCGGAAGATGAAATTGAGCGGTTAAACGGCGAACTTGAAAGACGCGTCCTTGAGCGCACCGCCCAACTCCAGGCTTCCAATCGCGAACTTGAGGCCTTCTGCTACTCCGTCTCGCACGATTTGCGCTGGCCCTTGCGCACCATTACCGGGTTCTCCCAGGCGCTCAAGGATGATTATGTTGAACACCTGGACGCGACGGGAGTGGAATATCTTGATCGTGTCATTAATGCCGGTCGGGAAATGGATCGCCTTATCAATGACCTCCTCCATTTGTCCCGCCTGACCCGGGCCGAGATGAGACGCTGCCCGGTGGACTTGAGCGCACTTGCGCAAAGGATTGCCGGAGAATTGCAGAAGACCGACCCGCTCCGTGCCGTCGAATTTCTTATCAGCCCCAACCTCACCGCTGCGGGAGATGAGCGGCTCTTGCGCATTGCGCTGGAAAACCTGCTCAACAACGCGTGGAAATTTACCGGGAAATGTGAGCGCGCCAAAATCGAGTTCGGCCTGGAAATCTCAACTGCGTTACCAGCCTATTTTGTGCGCGATAACGGGGCTGGCTTTGACATGGCCTATGCGGGAAAGCTGTTCGGCGCGTTCCAGAGATTGCACAGCACCTCGGAATTTCCTGGTCACGGCATCGGACTGGCCACTGTGCAGCGCATCATCAACCGCCACGGCGGTCACACCTGGGCGCTGGGCGAAGTGGACAAAGGCGCCGCATTTTATTTTTCGCTCCCTACTTGACATGGAACCCACAGATAAAAATTTTATTCTGCTCGTCGAGGATAATCCCAACGATGAATTCCTCGCCCGGCGCGCCTTGAAAAAGAACGCCATTACCAATCCTTTATTTGTAGCGCGGGATGGCGCGGAAGCCTTGGACTTTCTCATGGGCACCGGCGCACATACCCGCCGCGATCTGACCCAAATGCCCACCTTGATCTTGCTCGATTTGAAGCTGCCCAAGATTGACGGCTTGGAAGTCCTGCGCCGTCTTCGCGCCCACGAACCCACCCGGCGTCTGCCTATTGTCATCCTTACCTCCTCGGATGAAGAGCACGATGTGAGCAAAAGTCATGCGTTGGGCGTTAATAGCTACTTTCGCAAATCAGTTGATTATAACGAGTTTGTTGAAACAGTCCGCCAACTCGGTTTGTATTGGCTCACGTTGAATGATATGATTAGCATTAATAAGGATTTTTCGTGAGCCGACCAATTCGAGTATTGTTAATTGAAGATTCTGATTCCGACGCCCAGTTGCTGTTGCTGGAACTGCGCCAGAATGGTTACAAACCGGTTTATGAACGGGTGGAAACCGCCCCCGCCATGCTCGCCGCCCTTACCCGACAGCCTTGGGATGTCGTTATTGCGGATTACGTACTCCCTTCCTTCAGCGGACCAAAGGCCCTAAAGCTCTTGCAAGAGCGCGGCATTGATCTCCCCTTCATCATTGTCTCCGGGCACATCGATGAAGACACCGCCGTCGCCTCCATGAAAGCTGGCGCGCACGATTACGTCATGAAAGACCGGCTTACCCGCCTTGTCCCCGCCATCGAACGGGAAATACAGGAAGCCGAAGTCCGCCGCGCCCGCAAACGGGAAATCGCCTTTCGTCTCGCCATTGAAGAATCCATTCCCTCCGGCATTGTGGCCGTGGATAGCGAGGGCAAGTTCAACTACGTCAATTCCGTCTTCTGCGACATGGTCGGCTGGACTGAGGCCGAATTAATGGGCAGCAAGCCACCGTATGTCTATTGGCCGCGCGATAAAATCGAGGTCCATCAACAAGCCCTTGCCAGGGTCATTGAAGGCAAAACGCCCCCGACCGGCTTTGAACTCTGTTTCCAACATAAAAACGGCAAACGCTTCGATGTGCTCCTGCTTGCCAATCCCATCAAGGATTCCCAAGGTCAGATCACCGGCTGGCTCGCCTCCGTCACCGATATCACCGAACGCATCCGTGCTCAGGACGCCTTGCGCCGCGCTCATGATGAATTGGAGGTCCGCGTTCAGGAACGCACCGCCGACCTCAAAGCCACCAATGCCAAACTTGAAAATTCCATTCAAGAGCGCGCCCGGCTGGAGCATGAACTTCTTGAAATCACCGAGAAAGAACGCCGTCGTATTGGTCTTGATCTGCACGATGACCTTGGTCAGAAACTCGCCGGCATCACCATGATGATCAAAGGCCTCGAAATTGGCCTCAAGAAAAAGCGCCTCCCCGAAGCCGACTCAGCCCATCAGATTTCCGAACTCGTCACCCAGGCCATGCATCACGCCAGTGGTCTCGCCCGCGATCTCTCCCTCGCTGAACTTGAGGAAGACAATCTTGCCGCCGCCTTGAACGTCCTCTCCGAGAACGTCAAAAAACTCTTTCAAATCACCTGCCGCTTTAAACACGAAGGCAGCGTTCCACAACTCGACCGCAACACCATCACCCAATTTTACAAAATCACCCAGGAAGCCGTCACCAACGCCGTCAAGCATGGCAAAACCAAACAAGTTGCCATCCACCTCGTCAATACCGACAGCACCCTTATGCTCACCATTCGCAACGACGGCATGCCCTTCCCCTCCATGATTGACCAAAACAAAGGCATGGGCCTGCGCATCATGAAATACCGCGCCAACACCATCGGCGCCTCCGTGGACGTCAAACCCGCCAAACCCACCGGCACCGTCGTCACCTGCCTGCTCCCGCTCAACGCCAAAACTGCCCCCGGCAAAGTCAAAGCTGCCCACAACGGCCATTCCAATGGCAAGCCGCTTAAAACCCGGGTCAAGCAGCTCCTTTAACCGTCTAAATAAGTCACCCAACCGGCTCAGGAAAATGGCCGAAACGGGTCACAAACCCGCGCTTTTGAGTCAAAAGCTGCTTAAACCGGGGAGTTCGGCGAGTTTTCGGGGTGAAAAGGTAAACTTGAAGCCAAACAGAGGTTGTACCCGGTTTTGGCGAAGAAATCATTTGCCGGATGGTGTTCTCTCAGTAAACGTTATGTCCATGAGCGTCGTAAAGGTGCCCTCTATCTTGTTGGCGGAAGATGATTACAATGACGTCTTTTTCATGGAACGGGCCTTCAAGCAGTCGCAAATCGCCAATCCCCTGCATCGCGTCAAGGACGGCGAAGATGCCATCTCTTATTTGAAGGGTGAAGGTGAATTCGCCGACCGCACTCGATATCCCCTGCCTTACCTCATTTTGCTGGATTTGAAGATGCCGCGAAAGAATGGCTTCGAAGTCATTCAATGGATACGGGAGCAGCCCGGCTTAAAACGCTTTCCCATCGTAGTGCTGACCTCTTCCAAGGAAGACCCGGACATCAATCGTGCCTATGAATTGGGCGCGAATACTTACCTTGTCAAACCGGTGAGATTCGAAGGCCTCGTCGAAATGATGAACACGCTCAAACTCTATTGGCTGATTCTCGCCGAGAAACCGTCCATGGATTAAGCCTTCGGCAGCTCAATCCAAAACGTGCTGCCTTTTCCCAACTCCGATTCCACGCCCAGATTCCCTTCCATCCGTTTCACCGCCCTTTCCACGATTGCCAGCCCGATACCCGTCCCCGGATATTCCGAACTCGCGTGCAACCGCTCGAACATTCTGAAAATCCGCTCCCGGTGTTCCGGCGCAATCCCAATCCCATTGTCCCAGATTTCAATCCGCACAAACTTGCCAGCCGCTTTGCCGCTGATAGTCACTTGCGGCTTCACGTCCGCCGGGATGAACTTGATCGCATTGGTCAACAAATTTATCATCACCTGCAGCAACATGGTCGTGTTGGACGTCACCATCGGAAATACTCCTTCAATCTTAACCGTCGCTTGGCGTTCCTGAATGCCGCCCCCGATGGTTGCCAAGGCTTCATCCACCACCGCCTTGGGATCAATGGATGTTAACTCAAACTCCACCCGCGTCATCCGGCTGTATTCCAGCAGGTCTTGAATCAAAGTATCCATCCGCTCCGAAGCATTGATGATCTTGGTGGTATACAGTTGCGCCGGAGCCGCCATTTGCGCTCCGTAATCCTGCTTCAACGCCAGTGCCATTCCTTGCATCGTCCGCAAAGGAGCGCGCAGGTCGTGTGAAATGGACGACGCAAACGCTTCCAGTTCCTCATTGGCGATTACCAGTTTCTGCCGTCGCTCCTCCGATACCTTAACTGCGTTGATCAGTGCAAAAATCTTTGGCACCAATGGAAACAACGCGATGGCCGTCGTCACCGAAGCCACCGCGGTAATGACCTTGATATAACCTGAAAGCCAGTAAACCGCGTCCCACACCGTCCACACCTCCATGAAATGCGTGAACCCGCACGATACAATGAAAATCCCAAACGCCAGGAACATCCAATGAAACGGAATGTCCCTGCTCGCCTTGAACACGAGATAGGCCAGCGTGCTGGAGATAGACACATACGCCAGCCCGATAAACACATCGGAAAGGACATGCAACCACACCATCCGTGGGTCCGCCCGATAACAATGATTATGCGGCATATAACCTTCGGAACTGAAGATGTCCCGCACGAACCCCGGGAAAAGAATTGCGCTCGCAACCACCAGCACCCCGATCACCAGCCCATAGCGTATAAAGGGATTGTTAAGCAGCCATTTCATAGTGTTGGAAGGAATGCACCGCCTGTTTTCTATCAAAACACTTGGTGCGTGAAGCATCTTAAAGGTTAGCCACGTATCTTCACGTTAAATAATCAGCAACCCGCCAACTTTTTCCAACCCGCAACAGGTCGTATCTACTCGCATTAGCTCGTAATGGCTGTATACGCGCACTAATTTCCCTCCCATTCGGTTCTTAATCATACTCATAATCCCCGCCCCGCGTGCGGCGGTTAGTCCTAATCTCTTCGCTTTAGTGTCACCCTCCCAAGCATCTGCCGTTTCGCTTACGTCCGCATTCAGGTCATCTTCTTTATGCGTTCTCTGCGCCCTTTCGCGGCTATTTGACCCCTTTCCCCATACCTGTCCATTCGTGGTTGCCTTTATGTTTTCAACTCACAACTACTCGTATCTACTCGCATTAGCTCAGAATTTGTCCACGCAACTCCCGTTCCGGCCCTCGTCTCAGGACCTTCGACCCTCGACTGCAATTTAGTAACCATTTAACCTTTGTAGCATCCCATGAGGTTTCCCGAAATGCTCCATTGGCTGGGTTGGCTGTATTGAGAAATATTTACATGGAGTGAAGAAATAACGCACCGGCAGTCTAACCCTCGGAAAGCCTCGAACCGCTTATTCCCTAACGAGGAATTTTTCCCAGCATGGCGCGAATCGTCTTGGCTGCCGGTTCGAGTTCCCGGCGTTTCTGCTCGAAAATCGCTTCGGTATGGGAATGTTTGCGTTCGCGTGCCTGGCTTGCCAACCGTTGCAGGATCGTTACCCGTTCTTCCAATGCGCGGACCGCCGCCCAGAGCGCCGTTTCCACACTCTCCGATTGGCCTTCAATCAGGCTCTCTCCAGAATAGGCGTGCCCTTCCCGGCAACGAAACCGCAACTTCTTTCCCTCCTTGATTTCCCACAGGCCGCCATCACACTCCGGGCAGGTCAACGAGGAAGGTTTGCCCAAAACTTCCATCTGATCCAAATTCGTCGGCTTCAGCTTGGCAATCCCGTTTTCAATTTCCAAGCGCTTGGAAACCGGCTTTGCTTTGCCCTTCTTTCCACGCTCCTTCACCAACTTCGCCAGCAGCGGGCCAATTTCGCTAAGCGGCAGGCAATAATCAGCCTTCTGTTGCTCCAAAAAATTGCGCGGCATGTCGGGATAAAGTGCATCCTTCGGATCTTGCACGACGACAATCCCACCCCGTTCCTTGATGGCCATCAACCCGGACGTGCCATCATCCAGATTGCCGGTTAACAACACACCAATCACTCGTTCGCCATATTCATAAGCCGCTGAACGGAATAACGGATCAATCGCCGGCCGATGCCGGTTCTCCTTCGGCCCGCTTATCAGACGCACCTGTCCGCGCTCCGTCAAAAGATGCACATCCGGTGGCGCCACATAAACGTGCCCAGGCCGCAACGGATGACCATCATTTAACCTCTCCAGCACCTTGAGGGTTCCGGCGCGATTCAATATTTTGGGCAAAACGTACGGCGACTGCGGCGAAGTATGGATCACCATCAAAATGGCCGCCGGCAAATCCGCCGGCAAATCCTTCAACAGCTTGCCGAAAGCTTCAATCCCGCCCGCCGAAGCTCCCACCACAATCACGTCATGACCATTCCGACTGTTCAGCTTCCCATTTCCGGAATAAGAACGTTTGTCGGTTTTGCCAATCTTGACCTTCACGATTTCCTTTTTGCTCGCCATAAATAACTAAAGAGGGGCGGGAACTCTTACGCCGCCCATTAATATAATAATCCAATGCCTTCATCGGGGATATACCCCCTGTTGAAA
>JAQGPC010000051.1 GCA_028293285.1 Pedosphaera sp. | reverse complement strand
GCTGAAAACTGGATCCAAAGCCTGAGCCGCTGGCAGGTCTTCCAAAAGACGGGCCTTTTTTCCGAGCGCTACTGGCTGCGGGTCAGGTGAGAGAAAGTGTCAAATTACTTTTGCATACCTACTTAGTAGCCTGCCCGGTTATGGAACTAATATATCTCTGCCCTTTGCTAACGTGATGACCATTGACCATTCGAATGTGCTATACCTTTTGGAGTACGGCACCGGGATAGCCTCGTTAATAAGGATTGGTGTAGATGGCTACGTTTCGAGAATATCGCTAGGTGGAATGGTTGGCGGCCAATCTCGAAACGGGATCTGTGTTGATTCGGTAAACAATGTTTATATTGCCGACACGGAGGCTAACAAAATATATCGTTACCGCACAAATGGAGTGTTGGAAGTTTTTGCGGGCTCTGGCAACGCTGGGGGAATTGACGGCAATGGAATATTTACTTCTTTTTCCAGCCCTAAAGCCATTATGTCTGATACTGCTGATAACATATACGTTTTCGATGGTGGCTACCGAATCCGAAGGATTAATCAAAACAGGGACGTTGTAACGATTGCAGGGCATTACACAAACGGCACGGATATGGATGGCGCAGGCACGAATTCTGCTTTTTATCTTGTTTCAGGAATGTGTTCGGATGGTGCTGGGAATATTTATATGGCGTGCTTTTCAGGGGTTTGCGGAGAGTCTATTCGTAAAATGAATGCTTCGACTAACGTGACCACTATTGCTGGAAGTTTCACACAAAACGGATACGCTGATGGGGTTGGCTCTGCTTCCAGATTTAAAGGTGGAGGGAATGAGGGAATCTGTTTTTCACAAGGGAAGATATTTCTGGCTGACTATGGAAATTGCCGAATTCGAAACATTACCAACAATCCAACCGCTCAGGTCGTCCTGCCCGCAAATCTTTCCTTGGGGTCTTATGCCGGCCTGCAAATCACCGGCACCGTTGGGCGCACGTATCAAATTCAATCCTCCCCAAATACTTCAAGCTGGACGAATACAGCAACCATTCTCCTCAACTCCTCTCCATATCTCTGGATAGATCAGAATCCAATTCAGGGGAACAAGTATTACCGTGCCTTGCTGCTGCCCTAGCCCATAGGTCAACCCCCCATCTGCGCTAATCCATTCACGCTGTATGGTTAATTGCCACTAAAGGGGTAAACGTGTGAATGATGTAAATGGGGCGACTCAAACTACGGGCCGTCCCTTTCTTGTTTTAGAGATCAGGCGTAAGTAAATCTCCTGTCCGAGTGCAACAAATCAGTCCAAATCCCGCCGCAATCACTCTATTGACCGACTAAGATGGGCTGTGCTATTCTACAGCACTCCATAAGTTTGTAACCTGTCTTTGACGGAAAGATTTATGCAGACCGATTGATTCTTTGGCAAGGAAGGCTGGGTAGTTTTTCCGAACCAAAAGGAGGTAGATTTATGAAAACCGATGTTGTCCAGCGAAAGGGTGCCTTCACTTTAATCGAACTGCTGGTGGTGATTGCGATCATTGCCATTCTGGCAGGCCTGCTTCTACCTGCTCTCTCCGCGGCCAAGGCCAAGGCTCATCGCATCACTTGCGTCAACAATCTGAGACAAGTCGGGGTGGCGTACCGGCTTTGGGCGGATGATAACCAATTCAAATTTCCCTGGCGAATTGCCACGGATAATGGCGGCACGCAAAGCATTCCGTACGCCTGGGTGCATTTTCTAATAATTTCCAATGAGCTGGCCAACTCCAAAATTTTGATTTGCCCCAGCGACTCCCGCAAGCCGGCGGCAAATTTTTCCAACAATGCCGACGGTGTGGGCGGTTTGACGAACAACGCCATAAGCTATGGGCTCGGCATGGAAGCGGATGAAACTTCGGCGGGGATTCATCTGGCGGCGGATCGTAATCTGGCGGGAATGACCAATCAGTATTGCGGGATAGCCAAGATGGACACCGTGCTGGCCCCCTTGCCATACTTGGCAACCTGGGACGGAACCATACACAAGTTTAAGGGGAATCTTCTATTGACTGACGGCAGCGCGCATCAGTTGGGAATTGCGGCATTGAAGCAGCAAATGACAAACAGCGGAGATACCAATCAGAGCAACTGTATTTTGCCACCCAATCCTTGAGTCCGGTAAGGATAAATCGAATTCCAAGGTGAATTCAGTAATTGAATACGTGATTAATGCTGCTACGGTTTGAATATGGAACTTTCCCCAATGTTTCCAAGGATGGCATACCTGGCAGTTCTGTTCTTCACCGCTGTGAACTCCATCGGTCAAACATCCGGGCCGGCCTCTACGAATGGAACGGCCAACGCTATTTTGGATTCCGCGCCGGGCAAAAAATTTGTGGGTAATCAGCTTCGCACTTTCTCCATGGAACCGGACGGGGCGATGCTTTCTACGCGCGATAACCAGATCAATTTGTACTATACAGAAGGAGCGCCTTTTCGCTTGAGCGGCAAGGTGTGGCTTGGTGGTCCGTCCAAGACGCTGGATTTTCCCAAAGACTTGCCGGATGGGTTCGCTCTTTTTCTAAGGGAATGGGACAGCTTGCACCGCTATTCACTGACGTCCCGTTCATTGGTGAACAAGCGGCGTTTACTCGAAGGCGCCAAGGAACAGAAAATTGCCCAAGTAGCGAAGTTTGAGGCACCAGCCATCGGCCAGTGGATTTCCTTTTCGGTCGAAGCCACGCCTGACCAAATTTCGTTTCAGTTCGGCCAACAGTTCGCAGTGATCAAGGGCCCTCTGGACATGGATGGCGCGAATAAAATCGTTCTGGCACCCGGCACTAAAATCAAGGATGTGCAACTGGAAATTCTGGAAGCAAGTCCAATCTCCAATCCACCAACAAGTGAGGAGAAAAGTTCCACTTCCAGTGCTGCGCAGGCAACCTCCGCTCCACTGTCAGCAAAGTTGGACTCCAACGGAAAACTGGCACTCTCGTTCCATACCGTGCCCGGGCAAACGTACCGCCTCCAATTTAAAAATGACCTTGCGGATCCGACTTGGACTCCCTTGGGAGAGCCCGTCAAGGCGACCAGTTCCGCCTTGATCATTCAGGACGATACCGCTCAGCCCCGTCGTTTTTACAATGTTGTCGTCGGGCCCTGATTCAAGAATGATGCGCGGTATACAATAGATTATTGCGCACGACCGGATTTGCCGGACTGATAAAGTGCCATGCGCTTTTCAAGGGCGGTGATTTCATCTTTCTGTTCGGTGGCGGAAAGTTGTTCGCGGATTTTTTTGGCGGTGATGATGGCATCGGGGAAGCGACCAGCTTCGGCGTAAGCTGTTTCCAAGGTGCCAAGAAAGGCGGCATTGGTGCGACCGGTTAGCTCGCAGGCGTGTTCGGCCAAGCGCACAGCCTCGGAAGGGTTGTGCAGCTCGGTTTTGGGATGGGTGGATAAGATTGAGGCAAGGTCGTTGAGCGTGATCAGCATATCAGGCTCTCGACGCAAAATTTCATAGAGTTGTTGAATAGCCGCTTCGGGTTTGGTGGGCATCAAAGCGCGGGCGAGATTGGAGCGGGTTTTTAAATCGTCGGGCCGAAGGCGGACGACCTGGAGATATTGCTCAGCCGCTTCCGGGAGTTTATTTTGCTTGAGTAGAATATTGCCCAGGTTTTTGCGGGCATCGGCATCGTCGGGCGCGAGCCGCACGGCGTCCTGATAATGGGGCAAGGCTTCTTTTGGTTCGTCCATCATGCCGTAGGCGACACCAAGATTGTAGTGAGCTTTCGCATAATCAGGTTTAATCCGGAGCGCTTCGAAAAATTCAGGCAACGCTTCCTTCAATTGGCCTTTTCGGGCAAGCGCGAGACCGAGGTTATTATGCAGTTCGGGGAGCTTCGGAGTGAGTTTCACGGCGGTGGACAGGTGCTCGATGGCTGGATCCATTTTGCCGAGGGCATTGAAGAGATTGCCGAGATTAAAATGAGCAGCGGCATAGCGCGGGTCAAGCCGGATGGCTTCCTCGTAATGTTTTTGGGCAGACTCAGTGTTTCCACCATCAACGAGAGCGTCAGCAAGATTTTTATGAGCGATGGGGTTGTCCCGGGTCAACTCGGTGGCATGAGTAAACAAAGCAACACTGTCGTGCCAGTACGGCAATTGCCGACTAGTGACGATGAGGCAGGCGACCAAGGGAATTGCAGTCAGCAACCCTAAAACGGTTTGGTTCCGTAGCCTGGTGATTGACCAGGCGAGCATGATAAACAAACCGATAAGGGGAATATAAGTGAAACGGTCCGCCATGGATTGAATCTGGATCGGCATGAGGCCGATCGTGGGAATCAATGCAATGAGGAACCAAAACCAACCAACCATCAGAAAAGGAAATTTCCGACGCGCCCGAATTACGGCAACCGAGCTGACGACCAGAAGCAACGCAGCACCGGCAATTTGCCAAGCGGGGATGACAGAAGGCGTGGAATAGAAAACAGTCAGGTTAGTCGGCCAAAACATTTTTCCAATGTATGCAACGCAAGCGACCAAGGTGCTGACGAGGCGGAAGGGGAGCGTAAATTGGTTCAAGGCATTGGGGGAACCGCTGCTTTGTTGTGCCCAAAGGGTAAGCGCGACAGATATAGCTGCGAGCAAGATGAAAGGAATTTTTTCCAAAGCCAGCTTGCCCAAGGGGCGTGTTAACGAAGGTGGGGGAACCTGCTCGGTTAGAGTTGTGAGTGCAGGGGAAAGGCGATGCAAAGGCCAGAGATCCAGCAAGAGCAAAAGGAAGGGAAGCGAGATCAGCATCGGGCTGGACATGAGACCAAGCGCGAATAAGAAGAGAGTCAGCAGATAAAGATTGGTGGCGGGCTTTTCGGCATAGCGGACGTAAGTCCAAAGGGAGAATAGGCAAAAGAATGTTCCCAGCAAATCCGCGCGTTGAGATATCCAAGCCACCGATTCCACATGAAGCGGGTGCCAGGCGAATAGAGCGGCGACGAACGCACTGGGCCAAGTCGTGCCGGTCATCCGGCGCAGGAGGAGAAACAGGAGCAGAACATTGGCGATATGGAGCAGAAGATTCGTGGCATGGTGACCGGCAGCATTGAAACCGAAGAGATGAAAATCGACGATGTGTGAAAGCCAGGTGAGGGGATACCAGTTGCCGGTGTCAGTGCTGCGAAACGCTGAGAGAATTCCAGCGCCGTTAAGACCATGTTGGACCAAGCTATTGCCCGTGATGTGCTCGGGGTCTTCGTAATTGATGAATTCAGAGTGAAAGAGACGCCAGTAGAGGGCCAGCGTGCCAATGGCCAACACCAGGCAGATTAAACCAATGCGACGGCTATTGCTTAAGGCATTCATAACGGGAACTTGCATTTTCGTAAAACGAATGGGAAGCAAAGTCAATCCTCGCGCAATGTAATCGGCATGTAGGCCGGAGTCTTGTTTAAGGAACAAGGCTCAATCAAACCGGTGTTTGAACGGTCTCTCGTATTGGATTAGTTTACAAAATCGACTTTGATGGCGTTGTTACGCTCGCGTGAGGCATGAGAACTGCTTTATAGATATTATCCGCATGGAAAAAAATGGTTTAAAACTCGCTGATTTAAGTCAGCGAGGCAGAAGTCTTGTTTGGTTAATCCTAACAATGGCATGGCTGACGAGTACAACCACCTACGCCATTGGGAACCTTGATGCGGTTGCGATTGGGTTGACCTTGTTCAATGCGACTACCACCAATATCAACGGGAATGGCGTTCGTGTGGCCCAAGCTGAAGGAGGCGTGGGTGGCAATCCGTTGGCGGTTGAGGTCACTCCCGGGCTGGTCGGGCAGCCAATGAGTTTATTTACTTATTACACGAGCAGCGGTTCGACTAATAATTTCCCGAACAATTTGGGTGCCGACTCCCCTCATGCAGATGATGTGGCGAGTTACTTTTATGGCACAAACGGCGTCGCTACAAATGTAATGCACGTCGACAACTACGAAGCCGGATTTTTTTATAATTCAGTCGCGAGTTTGACCGTGACTAATGTGCGGGTAGTCAATCAAAGTTTCAATTTTGGTTCGCTCACGATTGCACAACAGCAATCCGTTGATTCAGATTACGATGATTCAGCCGCCAAATATAACACGCTGTTTGTGTCCGGCATCGGTAATGGGGGGCCAGTGAACGCACCGGCGACCAGTTACAATGGTATCGGGGTTGGAGCCTATCATGGCGGAAGCAGCACGGGGCCGACGGCGGACAATGGCCGCGCCAAGCCGGACATCGTCGCGCGAGCGGATGCCACGAGTTATTCCACGCCGCAAGTTTCCGGCGCGGCCGCGCTTTTGATGCAGGCTGGCTTGCGTGGTGATGGCGGGAGTGACATTACATCCGCAGCCGACATTCGCACCACGAAGGCGCTGCTGTTGAATGGCGCGGTCAAACCTGCCGACTGGGCTCACACGAATGCATCGCCATTGGATGCGCGTTATGGCGCGGGAGTTTTGAACGTATTTAATTCCTACAAACAACTGGCAGGCGGCAAGCATTCTTACATTGCCACAACCAGCGTATCCGTGGGCAATCCGCATCCACCAACCGCTGCCGCGGGGAATGTGAGCAGTTTCAGTGGATGGGATTTCAACACCAATTCCAGCAGCGCTTCACAAGATGGAATCAACCATTATTATTTCAACCTCACTAACAGCGCGAGCAACACCACTTTTACGGTCACTGCAACCCTGGCCTGGAATCGTCAAATGAATCAGACCGCCATCAATGATCTCGACTTGTATTTATACGAGATGAGTTCAGGCAATTTGATTGCCGCCAGCACCAGCGCGGTGGATAACGTAGAGCATATCTTTCTGACCAAACTACCGGCTGGCCGTTATGATTTGCAGGTATTGAAAAATGGTGGAAACACCGGCAAACGGGTAACACTCACTGAGACATATGCATTGGCGTTTGAGTTTTCTGCTTTGCCGTTGAATATCACGCCAGCCGGTAACACCGTGGTCATTACCTGGCCGATTTATCCCACCGGTTTTGTTCTGGAATCTACTGCGAGTTTAAATTCTTCCGTTACGTGGAGTGCCGTCAATATCGCTGTGGTGATGACTAATAACCAAAATCGTGTGGTTTTGAATTCCTCGACAGGCACCCAGTTCTTCCGGCTTAGACGACCTTAAAGGACACTCTTTAGTGTGCGGGAATGCCGCCACCACGTACTCGTGCCACTTTTTTGAAAAGCAAACCCAGAGGGATGCAAAGAACGCACAATGCGCCAAAGAGGCGAAAATTATCTACAAAGGCCCAGAGAACGGCTTGTTTGCCGAGATTTGCGTAAATCAGACTTTGAGCCTGCAGATGGGCGAGCCATGAGCCGCTCTGTGCATTCAATGCGGCTTGGGTACCTTGCAAACTTTGTTGAAAGGCGGGATCAAAAGGAGTGAGGTGCGATACCATCATGGCTTGGTGAACTTGCTGGCGCCGGGCAAGGATCGTCGTGAGGACGGCGATGCCGACACTGCCGCCGAGATTGCGCATCAGATTAAAAATGCCGGTCGCATTGCTGATTTGTTCCTGTTTCAAGTGGCCCATAGTGGCTGTGGTCAGCGGAACAAAAATGAAACTGATGGCGATGCCGTTGAGGATGGTGGGCCAGATGATATAGGCCATGCCGACTTCCAGTGTGACCCGGCCAAGCAGAAAAGAAGAAATCGACAGCAGGAAAAACCCAAGGATGATCATCACGCGATTGCTCACGACACCAATCAAGCGGCCAACGAGAATCGTGGTTGCAAAAGCGCCGATGCCGCGCGGGCTTAAAGCCAGACCGCTTTGCAAAGCTGGAAAGCCAATCAGCGTTTGCAGGAATAAAGGTAAGGCAGCCGTAGTTCCATAGAGAACACCACCAACCACGGCCATGAGAGCTATGCCGACTGCGAAGTTACGGTTTTTGAGGATGCGCAGGTTGACGATCGGTTCGGGCGCGGTCAATTCACGAACAATAAAGCCCACGAAGGAAGCAATGGAGAGAACGGCGAGCCAAAAGATGAATCGCGACGCAAACCAATCCTCTTCCTGGCCTTTGTCGAGAATGATTTGCAGAGAGGAAAGCCAGAGAGCGAGGAGACCAAAGCCGATGTAATCAATGCCATCCCGAATGCGTCGGATGTAGGGCGGGTCTTCGACAAAAGCATGGGACATCAAGAGGGCCAAGGCACCCACCGGAAGATTGATGTAAAAAATCCAGCGCCAGGAATAGTTGTCAGTGATCCAGCCGCCGAGCGTGGGTCCCAAGATCGGAGCCACCACGACGCCCATGGCAAAGACTGCCATGCCCTGACCGCGCTTGTCGGGTGGAAAACTTTCGAGCAGCACCGCCTGGGAAATGGGTTGCAATGCGCCGCCACCAATGCCTTGCAAAATCCGCGCGATGATGAGAAAGCCGAGGCTGAAGGCCGCACCACACAAAGCAGATGAAACCGTGAAAAGAACGATACAGAAAAGTAAGAGACGTTTGCGGCCAAAGTGGCTGCCGAGCCAACCGGAGATGGGAAGAATGATGGCATTCGAAACAAGATAGCTGGTGAGAACCCAGGTTGATTCCTCGGTGCTTGCGGCGAGGCTTCCAGCGATATGAGGCAGGGCCACATTAGCCACGGAAGTATCGAGTACTTCCATGAACGTGGCGAGCATGACCGAAACCGCGATAAGCCAGGGGTTGTGGCTTGGTTTCCATGGTGCGGCGGGATCAGGCTTTGGCTGGCTCATGATTCAAGTTCCCCGCAGGGTTTTCGTTGTTGCGGTGTTTGGCTGCCCAACGCAGGCCGAATAGGCCAACCAAAATTCCCGCGATCACAGCAACCAGCCAAAAAATCCAGGATGGCACGGTCCAGTTTTTTATTTGAACCGAAGGCACCACGGACATGCCGGGGCCGAAAACCTGGTTTGCATTAAGCGGTTCATCAAAGATGATTTTGACTGGAACGCGTTGAACCACCTTTACAAAATTGCCGACCGCATTTTCCGGCGGCAACAGGCTAAACCGCGAACCGCTGCCCGCTTGAATGCTATCCACATGACCACGGTAGGAGTTTTTGGAATAAGCGCTCACGTTGATGGTGACGGGCTGGCCGGGACGCATGTTGACAAGCTGGGTTTCTTTAAAATTGGCAATGACCCAGATATTGGTGGGCACCAGGGCGAGCATAATTTGACCCACCTGCAGGTAGGAACCGCGCTCGACAGCTTTGCGAGTGACACGACCAGGAATGGGCGACAAAACTTTTGTGTAAGAAAGGTCCAGTTCAGCCGCTTGAAGATCGGCTTGAGCTTGTTTGATTTGGGCTTGAGCTTGTTTGACTTGGGCCTGCGCAATACCAACTTGGTTTTGCGCCTCCGCAACAGCGGAATCCGCCACGGCAACCTGCTGATGGGCAGCTTCAAAATTTGCCTGGGCAGCGATGGCCGCAGTGCGGGCGGCATCAAATTCCTGTGATGAGATAGTCTGGTTTTTTAACAATTCCTGATTACGCCTTAAGTCATTTTCCGCACGGGAGGCAGTTGCCTGAGCGGCCTCGGCCTGGGCCTGACGCTGGGCCCGGGTTGCTTCGGCAGAGTCAACACGAGAGTGGGCCACTTGCAGATTATTGCTCGCAGTCGAGAGACTGGTCATGGCGGATTGAAGTGCTGCCTGTCTTTCGTTGACCCGCACCTGGTAATCGCGCGGATCGATTTCAACGAGCAATGCGCCCTGTTCCACAAAGCGATTATCATCAACAAAGACGGTGCTTACCTGGCCGGCAACTTTAGGGCTTAATGAAACAATATCCGCTTCAATAAAGGCGTCATCGGTTGATTCATGAGTGCGGGAATTAATGAGGTAACGCATTCCATAGAAACATCCGAGGGCGATGATTACTGCGCCAGTGATTATGACCCAAGGGCGTTGAAAAAACCTTCTATGACCTTGCTTCGGCGGGGAATAGCTGTCCTCAGGGTGCTGATTTCCTTGGTCGGTTGGATTTACGTCGCTCATGGTGGCGATCCTTTGCCGCTTACTCAATGCCTCGTCCGTGTTGCAAAGTAACATTGCAATGAAGCAGCGTCCATGAGCAGGGGAATTTATGGTCTGGTTCGTTAATGGGGCGAACACACCACGCGTAGAAACTTGCTGTCTTCAATCAACTGGGCGATGGTGCGGAGAGCATTGGAAGAAAGAGTTTTCTGGCTCGAACTTGACAAGTCGCAAGCAGAAGAGTGCAAGGGCATGTTTATGCGGACCAAAATTTTCTGGCTGGGTATGGTGTGTACATTGCTGAAGTGCACAGCGAGCTTCGGCCAGACTTCCAGCGCGGAACCAGTAGAAACGCGATCGAGCCTCAATTTAGATTCCAAGCTGAGCCTTGAATCCTCACATGGAATTTGGAAATCAGAGCTTGGCGCGGGATTTCTTAAGGGGACCAGGGATGCGGGATTTGTGTTGGGAGCAGGGCCGGGAATGCGAGTCCTCGCCAGCCACGAAGCGCACGACCTTGGCCTGGCGTTCTTCCATTACGCATGGATTTTGAGCGACGTGAAAGGCGAGGGCAGATGGTATCGCGGCAACTGGGAAATTAGGGGAGAAGCATTCGGCGGCATGGAATTCCGTCCGCGCCGGGCCTATGTAGCCGGAGTGGCCCCCATCCTGAGATACAACTTCGCGACCGGCACCCGCTGGATGCCATTCTTTGATTTAGGCGCGGGGCTTTCCGCAACCGACATCGGCCGGCCGGATTTAAGCACGACCTTTGAATTCAACCTGCAGACCGGAGCAGGTGTGCATTATTTTTGGCGGGAGAATTCCGCGCTGACCTTTCAATACCGGTTCTTTCATCTCTCCAACGCGGGCATTGAGCGACCCAATACCGGCGTGAATGCGGGTTTGTTTCTCGCGGGACTAAGCTGGTTTTTCTAAAATACTTGAATCCGCGAATTTCGCTAAAGGGCGCGAATTAGATGCCAAGGCAATGAATCCAAATCAACGATGGTAGACCTTTATGGCTACCAAGGTCCTCACTTCCCCGCACTCTTCAAATTCTGATCCATCCAACCAAGCGTTTTTGACCACATTTCGGGCGTATAAACATGGCCTTGATTCGGATAGACGATGCTCTCGAAGCAATTCTCCTTTTTATAAAGTTGATACGCGGGGCGAACGATGGCTTCGATGGCATGGATGCCGTCTGAGGGCGAACCGGCGTCGTCACCGCCATTCATGAACAGGGCCGGGCGCGGTGCGATCAGGGAGACAACCGCTTCAGTATCGAAATGATTTAACAGGCCGGGGACAAAGTAATAGACGCCATGGGCTTTCAGGGCTTCGTGCTGGATGAGGTTTTGATAGCGGGTCAGGCAGGCAATGGCGACGCCAGTCTTAAGACGTTCATCAAGCGCCATCAGCCACCAGGAACGGGTCGCGCCCATGCTCATGCCGGTGACACCGATGCGGTTGGCATCCACTTCGGGACGCGAGGCGAGATAGTCCAGCGCCATGAGATCGTCACGGAGCATCATGCCCCAGAGAGTGCGACCAATCCAGAGATTGAATTTGCTGGCGGTGAGTTCGCCCGGATTTCCTTTTTCGGCGGGGCCGCCGGGACCTTTGCCGTTGCGTTCGCCGAAACAATAAGCATCAACGCCCAGAACAACGTAGCCGCGTTTGGCAAAGGTGGGGCCGGGCGGTTCGGGAGTGTGCTTCGCTTGAAAGAGTTCTTCCTTGCCGATGTCATATTCGCCGCCATGCCAATGGCAATAGAGAATGGCGGGAGCTTTGCCAGAAACATTTTTTGGCAGGAGCAGGTAGCCGGGCACAGTCGCACCCGCGCCATTGTCGAATTGAAATTTTTCGAGCGTGTAATCGCCTTTATCTTCGCGGGAAAGAGTTTCGATTTTGGGGAGTTTGGGGCGCGGCGGTAATTTGCCGAGGAGTTGGTTCAGTTCAGAACGGATTGCTTTGCGTTGCGTTTCCCAGGCGATGCGCGAATTGGGAATAATCAGCGGCGGCACGGGGCCGGCATTTTCCAGCCAGCGGGCGGCTTCGGTTTGATTGGTTTGAGCCATGGTAAATGGGGTGGTGCAGCCAATGAAGGTTGTCAGGAGAAAGGCAAGGGCGCGTTGGGAAAGGCCGTTCATAGTGGCTCCAATCAGCCTTCGTCCAATGAATTTGGCAAGAAATATCGAAAGGGGTGCGAAGGAGATTGGTTGGCGAACTGTTAGTAGGATTCAACCGTAAGCTTCGTCTCCACAGCTCGGGCAACTTCCTATTAACACCGTGGCTTTAGCCCGGTGTGACGTAGGCCGAGGGAAAGTTCAGCCGTTTTCAACGGCTTTTGCTTCTCTCAGCGATAAGCCGTTGAAAACGGCTGAATCTCCTTTGCTGTCTTTTACACCGGGCTGAAGCCGCGGTGTTAATGAAAGAATTTGGCCTGATTAATTTGACGGATCCTGGCAGCTGCGTTGAGGTCGTCATAAAAAAATCCCACAGGCCTTTCCCCTTCTGCCTGTGGGATTGCGCGCGCTAAATCAGCAGCAGAGCGAATCAATCGCTGACCGTGACTTTGCGCGGTTTCACCTTCTCCGATTTGGGGAGGTGCAACGTGAGCACGCCCTGGTTCATCTGCGCATTGACCTTGCCGGTATCAATGGCGGGATCGAGTTCAAAGACGCGACGGTAATCAGCGGTCGAGGACTCGCGATAGAGTGGCGAGAGATTCAGTTCCTGCCGATTGCGCCGGCCCAGAATGGTCAACTCGTTCCCTTCGAGCGTGACTTCCAATCCTTCTTTATTCACCCCGGGCATTTCGGCCTGAAGCACGTATCCGTCCTTGGTTTCAAAAATATTCACCTCGGGCGAGATAAAGTTCTGGGGGCGATTGGCGTGATTGCCTTGAATATCCTTGTGGGTTTCCTGATTCGCTACTGCGTTCATATTTACAATTCCTTTGGTTGAGTTTCTGGCGGGTGAGGACCGCCAGAATAAGATTGGTTATTAGTTTACGTTGACTTCGATCTGTTTCGGCTTTGCTTCTTCGGCCTTCGGCAAAGTGATGGTCAGAATGCCATCCTTGTATTGAGCCTTTACCTTGGCACCGTCCACGGCGGAAGGCAGGGAGATCGTGCGTTGGAAGCGTCCGACAAAACGCTCTTCGCGATAGGTTTCCGCACCTTCGAATTTCTCCTCGCGCTTGCGTTCACCGGAAATGCTCAATGAGCCGTCATGGAGAGAGACATCGATATCCTCTTTTTTCATGCCGGGAAGTTCCGCCGTTACGACGACGTTGTCCTTATCCTCATACACATCCAGAGCCGGGTTCCAAACGCTCAATAGCTGTGAACCGCGGGCCAGTTCGGAAAAAGGGGATTCGAACAACCGGTCGAGTTCATCACGAAGCCCAAACAACTTTCCAAATGTAGGCCACGCAGCGAGATCGGGCCTTTGCCATCTTGTCAAACTGTTCATAATCATCTGATCCTTTCTCTTTTCTTTTGGTTAGTGTTTAAATTGTTTACTAACTACGTCTCGATTGGACTAATAGCTGTTGGCATGCCATAGAAATTCGGAGGTCCTCATATATTTATAAGTAGCTGAGCATTAATTAAATAAGATGAGTTTTGATGGTTTTAATCATGCATTAAATGAGTCAAAAAGGCACATAATTGGAAATGGCACATTTATGGTAAGTGTCATTGTGGCTCTACGAGCGTAAAAAGAAAAAGGCCGATTCATTTCTGAATCGGCCTGCTTGCTTGCTTGATGGTTTAGTTAGGTTCGGGGCGACTAAATTAATCGAAAGCGTGTCCGGCGCAGCAAAGGACGTCACGCACCTTATGGCGGACGAGTTCCTTGACCTTGGTGCGGGCGGGTGCCAGATATTTGCGAGGATCAAATTCTTTCGGGTTTTCGAAGAACGCTTTGCGGATCGCGGCAGTCATGGCCAAACGGAGGTCGGTATCAATGTTGACCTTGGTGCAACCGACGCGGCGAGCGATTTCGATGTCGGCTTCGGGCACGCCAGCGGTTTCTTCGCCCATTTTGCCGCCGTATTTATTGATTTCGGTCACGAGATCCTTGGGCACGCTGGAAGCACCGTGCAATACGAGCGGGTAATCGCCCATGCCAGCATCAAGGAGCGCCTTCTTGATGGCCTTGAGGCGTTCGAGATCGAGATGTTGTTCGCCCTTGAACTTGTAAGCTCCATGAGAATTGCCAATGGCAACGGCGAGTGAATCAACGCCGGATTCCTTCACGAATTTGACGGCTTCATCAGGGTGGGTGTAGCAACCGCCCTTGGAATAACCGCCGCCTTCTTCGCCGTCATCGTGCTGGGCGCCGACGAGCATGCCGAGTTCACCTTCGACGACGCAGTTATGCTTATGGGCGTATTCGACGACTTGGCGGCAGATTTCGACGTTCTTTTCGAAAGATTCGTGCGAGGCATCGATCATCACGCTGGTAAAACCTTCGTCGATGCATTCCTTGCAGAGTTCGTAAGAATCGCCGTGGTCCAAATGGACGGCGATGGGGATATTGGAGAGGCTGACCGCAGCTTCAATGAGCTTCCGGAGATAAACGGGATTGGCGTATTGCCGGGCACCTTTGGAAATCTGGAGCATTACCGGCGCTTTTTCCTCTTCGCAAGCCTCAATGATGGCTTGGAGCAATTCCATGTTATTGACGTTGAAAGCACCCAACGCGTATTTGCCCTTGAGGGCTTTGGCGAATAAATCTTTGGTATGGGTCAGTGGCATAGTTCGTTTATCAGTTGTTTAAGGCTGGTCATCATGACCAGTCGGGAATAATAAGGGCTAATCGGCGGAAAGGAAAACAAAATTTAATGGCGGCGGGAGGCGCTGGGGAAGTTCGACCTTCGATTGTCCGGCGGACCGGATTTATGCTTCCGACGTTCTTTTCGTGAACTGACGCACTACCAGCAGTAATAGAACCAGGCCGACCGCTCCACCGATGACTGCGGGCCGGTGCGCGGACAGAAAGACGCGGGCCTTGGTCAGCGGCGGTTCAGGATGTTGCAGGTCAAACAACTTTATTTCGCAGCTTCCAATGATGCGATAGAGCCGGTTGATTTCGACCATCTCCGATTCGGACAACTTTCTTTTGGGCAGGGAGCGATCGGTGTAAAAGAGTTTGGTATTGGAATTAAATTCGAGTTCGCTCCCCTTGAAGGCGATGCCCGGGTTCTGGTCGGAGGTGACGTAGTCGTGCCGGCCATATTGTAAATCCTGGGTGGTGCGGATATCCACGTTATTGTAGTCAGGCTTTTCCGCGCCCGGATGGAACCAGCCCGGTTGGTAAGTGGAAACCGACATGTTGGGTGTGCGGGGCAGGGGATTCACGGGTTGATTGACGATGGCTTTCACCCGCGCCATGGCATCATCCATGACCGCTTGTGGGTCTGCAGGGTTGGGGGTGCTGGCAGTCGCCGGGTTCGTTACGGCTTGCGATTGGGCAGTCTTAACTTTCTTTTCCATCGCCCCGGCCTTGGCTGGGTCATAGTTGAAATGCTGTTGCATGTTCGGCTCGAGGTTCTTCAGTTTCGCATTTCCCATCCCCTGATTGTGTGTGAAATAGATATCTGTGGCGGTGACCCTGGTGATGGTGACATTGTTGTAAACGTCGCTGCCGACTTTGAGCATCGGCAACGTTTCGTCGGCGCAGGCCAGCAGGGTGGAGAAGATTAAATTGAGCAGGAGGAGAACGATGCGGCGCATGTTGAGTGATGGAGTATTGGAGTGGGTGCGTAATTGGAAGGGGCCGATCAGGGTTATTTAGCTGGTTCCAACTTCTTTTCGCAGCTTCCAATGATGCGATAGAGCCGGTTGATCTCCAGCATTTCCGCTGCGGACAACTTCTTTTTAGGAAGGGAGCGGTCAGTATAAAAGTATTTGGTCATGGAATTGAATTCAATATCAGGACCATTGAAAACAAGGCCGGGATTTTCGATGGAAGCGACGTACTTATCTTTAATATAAGGGAACTCCTGGGTGGTGCGGATATCAACAGTGTTGAAATTGGGTTTTTGAGCGCCCGGATGGAACCAACCGGGCCGGACGATCGACACGGCCGCATTGGGCTTGCGGGTCAGGGGAGTCACGGGCTGATTGATGATTGCCTTAACCTGCTTTATAGCGTCATCCATCACTGGTTTAGGGTCCGGATCTTGGGAATCGGCAGGAGGTGGGCTGACGGCATTAGTGGCAGGGGGGAGCAGGATAAATTTCGCATTGTCCTCTTTTATTTTCTGATCCATCGCCTCTGCCTTGGCTGCATTATAATTAAAATGCTTCTGCAGGGCGGAGTCGAGGTTCTTCAATTTGACGTTGCCCATCCCCTTGTCGGAGGTGAAGTAGATATCCCTGGCCGTAACGGTAGTGATGGTGACATTGCTGTAAACGTCACTGCCCACTTTGAGCACCGGCAGTTTTTCATCGGCATTGGCCAGCAGGGTGAAGAAAGTCAAGCTGAGGAGGAGAACTTTGAGGCGCATGTTTTCTTTTGAACTTGGAGTCGAGTTATTAATTGATATCGGAAGCCGGGGAGACACAGCTCACGTTAAGGCTGTTTCTTCTGCAACTTCTTTTCGCAGCTTCCGATGATGCGATAAAGCCGGTTAATCTCCACCATCTCCGCTTCGGTCAGCCGCTTTTTGGGCATCGAGCGGTCTGTGTAAAAGTATTTGGTCATGGAATTGAATTCGATCAGGTGACCATTGAACACAACGCCGGGGTTCACGTCGGAAGTGACGTAATCGCGTTTGTCATATTGCAAGTCCTGAGTGGTCCGGACATCGACGGTATTGAAGTCGGGCTTTATGGCGCCGTCATGGAACCAACCGGGCTCAGAAATGGATGGTTCCATCTCCGGCGTTTGGGGGATGGGGGTCACAGGCTGATTGATGATGGCCGTAACCTGCCGGATGGCATCTGCCATCACTGATTTCGGATCGGCGGGGTTAACGGTTGGATGGCAGCATTGGTGGCAGGTTGGGAGGTGGCAACCTTGGCCGGGTCGTAGTTGAAATGCTTTTGCATGGCCGGTTCGAGGTTCTTCAACTTGGCGTTGCCCATCCCCTTGGGATAGGTGAAGTAGATATCCTTGGCCGTGACACTGGTGACGGTGACATTGCTGTAAACTTCACTGCCGACTTTAAGCATGGGCAGTTTCTCTTCAGCGGCGGAGAGCAAAGTGGAGAAAGCCAAATTGAGGAGGATTAAAATTATAAAGCGCATGTTTTAATAGGAGTTGTGAGCGTTGGATTAGCAAATTGGAGGTAAGGCTGTAAAAGCTGGGCAAGCATCGGCAGGCTGACCTGTGGCCAGCGCTTCCCTGCATAAATAATCGATTTTGATGGGGGATTATACCTTTCCATTCGGCATGTAAATCAGCACGACTTATGCCAAGAACGGTGACTTGGTGATGAAAGTGCCAGTGCGGAATTCGGAAGGGACGGGTCAGGGACTAACGTGCGGGCGAAGTTGCAGATTTTTGAGTTGGTTCAGGAAGGCGACCGGTAGCGCGCAGGAGGGTGTATTGGGCCTTATTATATTCCGCGATAATATTCACGAAGTCGTTGCGCGCGCGGGTCAGGTCTTGCTGCGATTGAATGTCTTCGAGCACCGCGCCGACGGCGAATTCTTTTCTTTGTTCGGCAAGTTTTTCCGCTTGGGTGGCGATTTCCAGATTGCGCCTGATGGTATTGAATTGATCGGCAAGGGAGCGAAAGCGGGTGACGCTTTCAACGACTTCGCGGGTGATGGCATCATGAACTTTTTGTTCGCCAAGGCGCGCATCTTCCAGTCGGGATTTGGCAAACCGGGTGCGACTGAAATCGAAAAGTCCACCCGGTCCGATGCGCCAACTGAGATAAGCGGTGTAATCCTCCGATTCGCCAAAGGGATGTGAGCTATGGTCGATGCCGCCGCCCAGGCCGCCGAAGAAAGCCTGCCCGCCGAGAGAGGGAATAAGCGGGCCAACGGTCGTGCCATCTTGGACTGATTTTGCGGCGGAGATAAAAGCGTGGCTTTGTTGGAGTTCCGGGCGATGGATTAGGGCTTGTTCGACCAACGAACCGAGGGCGGCATTGGTGGCAACGAGTGAGAGCGGGACAAGTTCGGTTTCGGCGGCGATGAGTTCCACGGCGGGATCAAGGTGGAGGATTTCAGCAAGGCGCGCGCCGATGATGCGTTGTTGTTCCAAGGCCTGGCGCAAGGCCAATTCTGTCTGACCGGT
>JAQGPC010000024.1 GCA_028293285.1 Pedosphaera sp. | reverse complement strand
GTCGCTCTGGTTTTGCCATGGTTATGGCTTAACCAACGCAAGCAGATGGAATCCAAACCAGTAATACGATACGAGATGATGCTGTTACCCGCGCTCCTTGCTGCGCTGGCGGTGGTGGTCGCTTGTTTGTTTATTTTGACCGCCAACACGGTGGCGATTGCGAGTTATCTGCAGCCATTAATTGTTGCGAGTTACCTTGCTCTGTGCACCTCGCTCATAAATGAAAAACGGTTGATTCGACTGCAAGTTGCGTTTTTTTTGATTTTGATGCTGATTGGTTCCGTCCGGGCGATTGGCATGACTTCCTGGGGATTGGCCTGCGCAACGGATGCGGGCTATCCAACGGCGATGCAACGCATTCGACAAGAGCTAGACAGCGAACCAGCGGGTGCAACTGCGGTGCTTTCTTCTGCTTATCTTTACGAAGCGGCAAGACATAAGAACGTAAATTGGATTCACTCAGACTGGATGGAGAAAGCTTCCCGTGACGGCTCTACTTCAGATTTGAAGGGCATCGTTGCGCTCAGACCGAATGAGTTGATTCTGACCCAGTTTGATTATTTTCGCCGATATCAAAATGTTCTCGAACAATTAAAATCAGATCCGAACATAAAAGAAATCCGAATTGAGAATACCGCCAAGGTGCCCGCGCCGGATTCCTTCAAGCGCTTGCAAAAATTTGTGCAGCACATTTCCTGGGCGCCTGTGGTCGTGAACCTGACCTGGCAGGAGAAGCATTGATTAAAATGGGAAGCGATTTGACTTTGCGGACAAGAAGGCCTCATTTTATTCTTCACTGAATTTGGATTATGCAAACTGTGCCTTTGGGAGTCAGTTCACTTTTGAGCAGTCGGCTCGCGTATGGTTGCTGGCGTCTGGCCGGCACGTGGAACCCATCCGAAGTTACGCCGGAAAACAAGACGCAGGGCCGAAGGGCGGTGATTGCAGCATATCACGCCGGTTACACGCACTTTGACAACGCCGATATTTATTGCCGCGGTGTGGCGGAAGAAATTTTCGGCGAGGCGCTTAAAATGGTTTCCGGAATGCGCGACCGGATTATCATTGCGACAAAGTGCGGCATCCGGTTTGCGGGAGACCCCAATTCCGATGCGCCGCATCGTTACGATTTTTCAGCCAAATACATTGTTCGTTCGTGCGAACGGTCTTTGAGACGAATGGACGTGGAAACGATTGATTTGTATCAACTGCACCGTCCTGATTACCTGGCCAATCCAGAAGAGGTGGCGAGCGCGTTCAGCCAATTGAAAGCGGCGGGTAAAGTCCGCTACTTCGGCGTGAGCAATTTTCGTCCAACGCTTTTAACCGCCCTTCAAGTTGCCTGTCCCATGCCGCTCATCGTGCACCAGGTAGAGATTAGTTTAGCTCGTCGGGATTGCTTTACCGATGGAACTCTGGATCAATGCTTGATTGAAAAGTTGACGCCACTGGCTTGGAGTCCGCTGGCGAAAGGATTGCTTGGGAATGGCGGCACGAACGTTCCTGCGGAACAGGAAGCTGCTTATGGTGCGGAGAAGGTTTTACCGGCATTGGATACCATTGCTCAAGCGCGGGGAGTCAGTCGCACTGTGATTGCTCTCGCGTGGTTGTTAAAACATCCGAGTAAGATTGTGCCCATTGTTGGCTCGATAAATCCTGATCGCATCCGCGATGCTGCCAAGGCTGCCGACGTGGAACTGACTCGTGAAGAATGGTATCGTCTGCTGATTGCAGCACGGGGAGAGCCATTGCCGTAAGCAAATCCGAACATAACACTATTTTAATTATTCACTGCAATTTAGAATCAAATCTTGAACACTGAATCACCATTACAATTGGGTTATCGCATGCCGGCTGAGTGGGAACCGCATCTCAGCACCTGGTTTACCTGGCCGCGGCCGGAAGGCATCAGCTTCCCGGATAAATATGATACCGTTCCCGCGGTTTACGCAGAATTGATCCGCCATCTTGTGCAGGTCGAAGAGGTGAATATCAATGTCTGGAATGCGGAGAAGGAAGATTGGGTGCGCGGTTTGCTTGCGCAATACAATACTCCTTTGGAACGGGTGAGGTTCCATCACTTCCCGGCTTATGAACCATGGTGTCGCGATCATGGCCCCATTTTTTTGGTTCGCGACAGCAACGGAAAGCACGAGCGCGCCATTGTGGACTGGGGCTACAATGCCTGGGGAAATAAATATCCGCCATTCGATTTGGACGATGCCATTCCGCAACATGTGGCAAAGCTGCGGAAGCTGCCGCTATTTTCTCCGGGCATTGTGATGGAGGGTGGTTCGATTGAAGTAAATGGTTGTGGGACGGTGCTGACGACTGAGGCTTGCCTGCTCAATAAGAATCGGAATCCGCACCTCACGAAATCCGAAATCGAGCAGTATTTGAAAAATTATCTGGGTGCCACGAATGTGATATGGTTGGGCGAGGGGATTGTTGGCGATGATACGGATGGGCATATCGATGACATTACCCGTTTTGTGAATCCAACGACGGTGGTTACCGTCGTGGAAGAAGACCCGGCGGATGAGAATTACAAGCTCCTACAGGAGAATCTAAAACGGCTGCGCACATTACGTGACCAGGATGGGAAGTCGTTGGAGATTGTCGAATTACCCATGCCGGGTTTAGTTAAGTATGACGGGCAACGGCTGCCAGCCAGTTATGCCAACTTCTATATTGCGAACCAGATGGTGTTGGTGCCGACGTATCGTCATGCGAATGATAAAAAGGCGCTGGCAATTTTGCAGAAATGTTTTCCTGACCGCCGTATCGTCGGAGTTGATTCAACGGAATTGATTTGGGGTTTGGGCTCTTTTCATTGCATCAGCCAGCAGGAGCCAGCGTGAGGGAGTTCCAATGCCGGATGCCGAGCAAAAGCCTGAGGTGGTTCGCTTATTCATCGCGTTGCCCGTTCCGGCTGCGGTGAAGGAGGAATTGCAGCGTCTGCAAGCTGAACTGCGGCGCAAGTTGCCCAGCGACTGCGTGCGGTGGACCCGTCCGGAGCAATCTCATCTCACACTCAGATTTTTGGGCAACGTCGCCGTTGATCAAGTGGAAGAGTTAAGCGCGGCAGTGCGAGCTGTGTGCAACAATTTTGCACCACTTCAATTGCGTGCCGAACGCATTGGTTTCTTTCCGCAAATTCGCTTTCCACGCGTAATCTGGGCTTGGGTGCATGATGACCGTGAGCAGTTGCGTTTGCTCCAAACGGCTTTGCAAGAGGCCACAGCATCTTTTACCCGTGAAAAAGCAGAGAAGGATTTTACGGGGCATTTGACGATTGGCCGAACCCAGAGTATGAAATCGGCGCAGGCCCGGATTCTAGGGGACCTAGCCCAAGAAATGGTTGACCGGGTCTTTGGCGAGTGGACGGCGGATACGGTAGAGATCATACGAAGTGAACTTTCCAGCAGTGGCAGCCGTTATTTTCGGGTTGCGGAGATTCCTCTTGGCGGAGGAAAATAAAGCGGGGTGGTTTGCCTCTATACAGTGGTGTGGCAATTTGATAGGGTCTTTTATTATGGCATTGGATGATATTCTATTGGAAGCGGAAGAAAAGATGATCAAGACGGAGGAGGTCGTGCAACACGAGTTTTCTGGTGTTCGCACCGGCAAGGCTTCTCCTTCACTGGTCGAAAATATTTTGGTGGATGTTTACGGCTCAATGATGCGTATTCGCGAACTGGCGGGCATCACCACACCCGAGCCGCGCATGCTGCTCATCCAACCGTGGGACGCCGGCACGGTGCATCCCATCGAGAAGGCAATTCAGAAAAGCAACCTTGGCTTGAATCCGATGATCGATAAAAAGTTCATTCGCATAGTTCTGCCTGAACTCAGCCAGGAACGGCGTATCGAATTCATCAAGATTGTAAAAAAGATGGCAGAGGATGGAAGGGTTGCGATCCGGCACGTGCGCCGCGACGCCATAGAGCATCTTAAGAAAGAGGAGAAGAACGGTGGCGTAACGGAAGATCAGGTGGAAGGGGCTGAAAAAGAAGTCCAAAAGCTTACCGACCAATACATCGGCAAAATCGATGCCCACCTCGCCAACAAGGAAAAAGAAATCATGATCGTTTGAGCAAGTGGTTTTGCTCGAACAAGGCCTTCCGAGTTCAGTGTTCAAAAAGGCTCATCGAGAATAAACTTAAATCAGCTTCAACCTGTCGCTATTTAACTATACGAATAGAATCTAAGTGAAGTGAGGAAAGTTTTTGCACACAAAACTGATACTGCCTCGGATTTGTTAGGGTTTTCTGTGTAAATGTTGAGCTTTTGTGCAAAACTTTATCCAAACTCACTTAGCGGCAGGAGTTAAGAATTGGTCGTCTCAAGCTTCGTATTTTGGATCCTTCACGCTGCGCAAGCCAAATTCTCCTTTTGATTTAAAGGTGATTTGCTTGAGATCGACAGGGATAATTAATGGCGTTGGCGGAAATTAGCTTGTAATGCTCGCGCCATTGGGACACTATCCGGCTACAGGAACTGAACCCAACCAAGCTGGTCTTACTTACAGGCCCTATTTAATAAGCATTACTGTCGGTAACGTTGTTCGTGTTCAGCCAAGCGAGATCAACCACCACACACAAGAAAGGAACTAAGTATGAGTGCTGAGTTTCAAGTCAGTGGCCGTAGTGTAGCCGCGCTGTTCACGTTAAAACTTCATCGTGGCGATGGCATGACCTTAGAGCCTATCCCGGTAGGAATATTCCTCATGGCTGAAATCTTGGCCTGAAGCAGGTTGGGATCAGGAGGTGGCTATGGGTTTGATGATTAAGGACGATGGGTGGCGTATTTCCGACAAGTTATG
>JAQGPC010000019.1 GCA_028293285.1 Pedosphaera sp. | reverse complement strand
TGGCGACGAATTCGAGTTTGAGACGGGTTTCTTTTTTGGTGATCGCTGGCATATATTCCAGACCATTACCACCCAAATAAATTCACCAAAAAATGCAAGCTCAAAGCTCATCGTAATGATTCGGGTGAACCAGCAATGGTTCCGTGATTTCTCCTGGCCATGCGCGATGCCTCCACACGGCCCACAACGCCAGTGGTAGCCACGTAAGCAACACGTAAAAAAGTATTCTCCGCCCCAACCCCAACCCCGTCTGCGGAATCAATCCGACAGCACGTTGCGCGCGAAACAGCAGATCCCCTCGCACCAGCGAAACTGCAATGTCTCCATCCGGCGGTGGTTGGGGCGCATCCATCATGGCAAAACGATTAGACCGATGTTGCGGATGTGGACTGTTGAGCTTGATTGGGAATGGGCAAGCTTGCGAAAACAGCCTTCCCTATAAGCAACGCCAAGCCTTTCATAATTGTCCTTGAACCACATCGATTGCTGTAAAGACAGAGAAACGCTCACCACCCTCCTTCGTGGTTTTGAAATCTTAATTCGGTATTAAGACGATTACCGGTAATTTGAAACAAAACCATGCACCACTGCAACGAGGTGGACGGTTCCCCTCTCCTGGGGAAGAGGGATTAAGCGTGAGGGCGAGCGTCACACTAACCTCTCCCTGCCGCATTACCGGTTTGATAATTCAAAAACCATTAAGTTGCACGCTACGACTCACAAAAGGTGTTGTCAAAAAAATGCTCCGAGTCTTGCCTTTCGCAGAAGCCCTTGTACGCCCGTGTTTATTGAATTCTTGCACCCATAAATTGCCATTAATTGTCCAAGATTCGGCAAAAGCTTTTGTGCGGCACCTGACTGCATTGTAAACCGGGCAAAACATCCTTTGTCTTTGTCCCGTTGACACTTCGGCGCATGCCATTACATTTCCGCTGAATGGCAAAAAAGTCAGCAGTTGCACAAGCTGTAATCCGTCTGCGCGGTGTCCGGCACAATAATTTAAAAAACTTTAATCTCGACCTCCCGCTGAACCAACTGATCGTCATTACCGGTCTCAGCGGTTCGGGCAAGAGTTCGCTGGCCTTTGACACCCTGTTTGCCGAAGGCCAGCGCCGCTATATCGAAACCTTTTCGCCCTACGCGCGGCAATTCTTCGACCGCATGGACAAGCCCCAGGTCGACAGCATCGAAGGCATCCCTCCCGCCATCGCCATCGAACAGCGCAATTCGGTCAAGTCCACCCGCTCCACCGTCGGCACCATGACCGAGATTTGCGATCACATGAAGCTCCTCTGGCCGCATATTTCCCAGTTATATTGCCGTCAATGCGGCGGAGCTGTGCGCAAAGATTCTCCCCAGCAAATTTGGGAAATCTTAATGGGAGGGACGACTTCCACGGCGTCCCAAAAATCATCTTCAAAATCCGTCCCTAAGAAAAACGGCGTGGAAGCCAGCAACGGCAATGAATCCCTACCCGCGAACACGGAAGTTCTAATCACCTTTAACCTCCCCATCTCCGAAAAACTTTCCCTTGATGAATCCCTCGCTCTCATCAGCAAGCAGGGATACCAGCGTCTGCTCCTTGATGGCGAAATCCTGCGTCTCGAAGAGGCCATTGTCCCATTACGCAAAGCCAAACCCGACGCCCTCACCATCGTCCAGGACCGCGTCAAGTTGCAGAAAGAGAATCGCTCCCGTTTCGTCGAAGCCTGCGAACAAGCCTACCATTTCGGCAAAGGCAAACTCGCCATTCACGAACTGGACGCCAAGTCTTCCACGCACCACGCACCACGCAATACACTCCGCTTCTCCAATAAACTTCATTGCGCCCAATGCGACATCGAATACCGCGAAGCTTCCTCCGCCCTGTTCAGCTTTAATCATCCCGTCGGCGCTTGCCCCACTTGCCGTGGATTTGGTCGCACCATTACCATCGATTATAATCTTGCCCTGCCCGATCGCTCCAAGACTCTGGCCCAAAACGCGGTCAAACCTTGGCAAACCGGCCAAGGCGCGGAATCGCAAGCCGACCTGATGAAGTTTTGCCGCACGCGCCGCGTCCCCACCGACGTTCCGTTTCAGGATTTGCCCAAGGAATTTCAAGATTGGGTCATCAACGGCGATGCCAACTACGGCAAGGATTCCATGCACGAATGGCCCCGCGCCTGGTATGGCATCAAGGGCTATTTCCGTTGGCTCGAATCCAAAGCCTACAAGATGCACGTCCGCGTGCTCCTTTCCCGCTATCGCTCCTACGTCCTCTGCCCCGATTGCAAGGGCCAGCGATTCCAGCCCGAAGCATTACTTTATAAAGTCGAATCAAACGTCCCAGCTCGCGATTCCGCCAATTCCGCACCACGCACCACGCACCACGCATTTTTAATCACCTTGGCCGATTTCTACCGCTTGCCCATCCGTGATGCTTTCGCTTTCATTCAAGAACTCGGAGCCAAATATAGTTTCAAACCGAACAACCCTGTCGCCCTCGTCTTGAACGAAGTCCGCTCTCGTCTCGGTTATCTGAACGACGTTGGCCTCGGTTATCTCACCATGGACCGCCCCACGCGTTCTCTGTCCGGCGGCGAAACCGAGCGTGTCAGCCTGACCACTTGTCTCGGCACACGCTTGGTAAATACTTTATTCGTCCTCGATGAACCGAGCGTCGGTCTGCACCCTCGCGACACCAGTCGGCTTGTTCGCATCCTCGAACACTTGCGTAATGCCGGAAACACCGTCGTCGTCGTGGAGCATGAATCCAGCGTCATGCGCGCTGCCGACCAAATCGTTGACATTGGCCCCGGCCACGGCGCGACCGGCGGTCAAATTGTTTTCCAAGGCCCCTATTCAGAAATCCTGAAATCATCCACTTCGCTTACCGGCCAATATCTTAGTGGCGAAAAGCAAATTGAAATCCCGCCAAGACGACCCGTAAACGCTGAGCGCGAGTGCAAGCCCCGTTCCGCACGCTCAAAAAATAGAATTGAAAGCCCCACACCTGAACGCAGTCAGTTCCTGACTCTCGCTCATGCCTCACTCCATAATTTACAGGATTTGACGGTCGAGATTCCCTTAAGCCGTTTCGTTTGCATCACCGGCGTTAGCGGTTCCGGGAAAACCACTCTCGCCCGCGAAGTGCTGCTGCCATTGTTAAATTCAAAATTAAACGCCCAACCTTCAAGTCCAACCGATTCCGAAGATGATGACAGTGCAGATCACGAATCACGCAACACGCAACACGCAACCCAGTCTTCCCCAGCTTTGACAGGCTGGGAAGCCCTTGGCCGTGCCGTCCTCGTTGACCAATCCATCCTCGGCAAAACGCCCCGCTCCAATCCCGCCGTTTACATCGGCGCATTTGATGACATCCGCGAACTGTTCGCCCAATCTGAGATCGCGAAGCAACGCGGCCTTAATTCCAGTGCGTTCAGCTTCAACTCCGGCCAGGGTCAATGCGAACGCTGTCGCGGCGCCGGATTCGAAAAAATTGAAATGCAATTCCTCAGCGATGTCTTCATCCGCTGCCCTGAGTGCAATGGCCGGCGCTACCGCCCGCACATTTTGGAAATAAAACTCGAAGGTCATTCCGCCAGCACCTCCCTCCGGGAAATGAGCATAGCCGACTTGCTCGATGCCACCGTTGACGAAGCCATTGATTTTCTCTCTTCGTCCGTTTTCCTGCGGCCTGCCCAGCGCGCCATTGCCAGCCTCAAACTCTTACAGGAAGTCGGGCTCGGTTATCTGCGACTGGGCCAGCCCATCAATACCCTTTCCGGCGGTGAAAGCCAGCGCTTGAAACTCGTCCGTCACCTCGCGGAATTTACCCAAAGCAGCGCAGCCGATGTCAAACCAACCCTGTTCCTCTTCGATGAACCAACCACCGGTTTGCATTTCGATGATGTCCGCGTGTTGCTCCAGGTTTTCCAACGTCTCGTCAACACTGGTCACTCCGTCGTCATCGTCGAACACAATCTCGACGTCATTAAATCAGCCGATTGGGTGATTGATCTCGGCCCTGATGCCGGCGATCAAGGCGGAGAAATTGTCGCCCAAGGCACACCCGAAGACGTAGCCGCGTGCCCTGAAAGTCACACCGGTCAGGCACTGAAGGAAATTCTTCACCCATCCGAAGCCGAAATTCCCGTCACCGCGTAGGGATTGCAAAAGTTGTCGGACGATACCCATGCCGCAACAAGGTATCGTGCAGCGCCGGGATATTCGTTTTACTTGAATCATAGGTGACTGTCGCTCGGCTATTAGCCCGATCCACCTGTACTTCCTTAACACCGTCCACTCCGCGCAACGCCTCGTCGATCACCCTGACACATTGATCACACGTCATCCCATCGATTTCGATCACATGCGTCTCCAGCAATCTCTCCTCCGGACTGATATTGGCAATGTTCTTTATGTCCATAACACATTCCCTTTCTCTACTGCAAAATCGCATCATGCCCATGGAGAATCAATATTGCTTCTTCTCTTATTAACACCCTGCTTTAGCTGGGTGTTCTGGAAGGAACAAGAACCCAACCGTTTATGGTTTTTGATTTATTAAATCGGTAATGATTGGGGCAGTAGTCCGACGTAGTGAAGGAGGGACTTGGAGCCGGTGATGAAGCGGGCCGGGAACGTGCGCACCCGCTGTTGGAGTTGCTCCCACT
>JAQGPC010000018.1 GCA_028293285.1 Pedosphaera sp. | reverse complement strand
GCAGTGGGAGCAACTCCAACAGCGGGTGCGCACGTTCCCGGCCCGCTTCATCACCGGCTCCAAGTCCCTCCTTCACTACGTCGGACTACTGCCCCAATCATTACCGATTTAATAAATCAAAAACCATCACGGCGCTTGAATGCTATCCTTTCGTAGGCGGAAACCAGCTCGGCACTGCCTCTACTTTCGCGATAGGAGTCGAGGTAAGGACGTGTTGCCCAAATCCCCGGAGCGCGGCAATGCCAGTCTGGAAAGACCCCCGGCCGCAGCACGTTAAACAGGCAAGATTCTTATACTTTTCCAGACTTTAAAACAACCTGAACCATGTCTTTTGCAGTTTTTACGATTTGGGCAACCCGCCCGTAGCAAGGCTCTAACATTGCCTCTCTCCAAAAACGCTCGGTTTCCGTCTCCATGTTTTGACATGCCGCCCTCACAAACAAACCATCCCCAACACTCCAACGCCCAGATGGACGGCTCCGGTGCGGCCACATTCCAGGAGGATCACAACTGCAAGGAACGAGTTGAGCATAAGCTCAGCTAAAACCATTAGCGAGCAAGAAATCCATAGAGCGGACAAACTTGGCCCAAGCTCCAGCGGAACGGCATGTTCTTTATGTCGCCCCTAACGGAGCTTAACATTCGGGTGGTGAGGTGCGTTGCTATAAACATGTCGGCCCTGACGGGCCTTTGCAGACTATTACTCAAATTTTTACCGGAAAATCACGGTTTCAAATAAAGATACATGGTTCGGGGCGGCTGATAAACGGAGAGATCATTCAAGAAAGTGCCGCTGTTCTCACCGCCCCACAGAATCATTTCATTGCCCGTCCAGATGCCGGTGTGAAGTTCGCGCGCGCTGGGGGAACTGGTGTTGGACAGTATCTTCCAGGTGTTACTTGCCGGATTGTAACGTCCGCCGTCGTTCACATAAGAGGTGTTCCTGCCGCCCCAAATGATCATTTCGCTGCCGGTCCAGACTCCGCTGTGACTGCTGCGCGCCAGCGGCACGCCATTGGCCGACATGTCCCTCCAAGTGTTGGAAACGGGATTGTAACGCGCGCCGCTATCCAGCGGACCAGCGTTGCCATAGCCGCCCCAGATAATCATTTCGGTACCAGTCCACACGCCTGCCTGGAAGTCGCGTGCCACCGGCGCGCCGTCACTGGCCATGGGAGTCCAGGTGTTCGAGGCGGGATTATAACGGGCACCGTCGTTCCGGTAACCGCCATCAAGTCCGCCCCAGACAATCATTTCGCTGCCCGTCCAAACCGCCGTTTGAAACAAGCGCGGCGAAGGAGCATTGACAGTGGTAATGGGAGTCCAGGTGCTGGAGGTTGGATTGTATCGTCCCCCATTATTCAGAAAGCTGCTGTTATTGGCATAACCGCCCCAGATGATCATTTCGGTGCCTGTCCAGATGGCCGTGTGCGCATCTCTTGGTGACGGAGCGCCATTGACGGACACGAGCGTCCAAGTGTCGGCAACCGGATCGTAAATTCCGCCATCATTCAAATACGTGCCATTATTGTAACCGCCCCAGATAATCATTTTAGTGCCCGTCCAGATGGCTGAATGATAATCGCGCGGAGGGAGCGCAGCATTGGTGGCAATCGTCGTCCAAGTCTGCGTGGTGGGACGGCAACGCGCCCCGTCATTCAAGTAACTCGCTGAATTGATGCCGCCCCAAATAATCATCTCGCTGCCAGTCCAGATGGCCGTATGACGTGAGCGGACGACGGGAGGATTACTGCTGGCTCGCGGTTCCCAGCTTTCACCGATTTCGGATTTGCCAATGGCAAGATAACCCGCATTGAGCAGACTTGTAGCCGTCGCGTTGGTTGAAAGAATAATTCCCCCACTCGCTACGCCACTCAGGCCGCTCGCCGCCAGGTTCGTCGCCGCCGCACCAGGAGCTAAAACGGTAAAATTCACGGCATTGCTCGCCAGCTTGGCTGTAGTAATCGTACCGTCGGGAACAGTATTCGCAATGCTGGCGCTGCCAGCCATCATCGCGTAACCCACCGACGTCAGGCGCTGATCAGGCGATAAAAGCTGAAAGCCGTGCAAACCGTCATTGAACCAGATGCGCAGGCGCACATCACTATTCGCAAACACCGTTGGCGATATGGGAACCATATTGCCGAGCGCACTATCGCCCAACGTCACCGAGAAAAGCCCGCCGACCACATTAATGGTAATAAATGCCGTCGGCTGATTGCCATTAACACTCGTCCCATCGTTGCTCCAAAAGGAAGCGGACGCATTGCTGTTGACCAACGCAAACTTAAATTGACCTGCGGCATTAAAATTAGTGCCGCCCGCAGTAACTCGCCCCTCATAATTGATGAGCTGCGGTACTTGGGCCGAAATCATCCGGGGTGAAACGCAAAGCAATAACGTAAATAAAAAGAATCCAATCTCCTTCATAAAAAAATGCGGCCGCACTATGGAATTAACCCTTTTACTAAAACGAGGGGAAGATCAGTTAGGTGGACGTGACTCTTTTGCTGTAGCAATAAATGCAGCGACTGTCAATTGAAAGCCGGTTTTTGCGCTTTAAAAAAGTTCTGCCGGAGAATCCATCGGAGAATACCTGACCCAATTATCAGGCGAACCCTGATAAATAATTCAGCATCGGCCCGATTGTAAGAATGTTCCACTCTCTCTAATTTCTTTTTCCGTCAAGTTGGCGCCAAACACAAGTTGCAGCAGTGATTGATCCTTACACACGTTTCATGAGCATACCCTCTTCTTTCCATCGGATCGGATTGTTATTATTTATCGCCAGTGCCTGCCTGTGCAGCCATGCCCAGACAACCCAACCAGCCAGCGAGATAACCGCCACCGGTGCGCTGTTGAATGGTTCAATCAATCCGGATGGAACGGACAGTGATGTTTACTTCCAGTATGGCTTGACCACGAATTACAATAATTTCACGGGCACCAATCATCTGGATGCCGGCACGAACCTGATCGCAATTACTAATATCCTTGGTGGTTTATTCCCCGGCACGACCTACCACTTTCAAATCGTCGCTTTTAATGGTGCGCTTACCAATAGTGGCGAAGATCTGACATTCACGACTCTCCCGCTTCCTCCAGTAGCTACCACCGAGGCGGCCAGTGCGGTGACGGCCACGGGTGCAATCCTAAATGGCTGGGTCAAGCCCAACGGGGCTGCGACCCGCGCTTTTTTTCAATATGGTCTGACCACCAACTACGGAAACTTCACCGCTACCAATAATCTGGATAGTAATATTGATGCCACCATTGTCACAAATGCCGTCACTAATTTATTCCCCGGCGTCACCTATCATTTTCAACTGGTAGCTTCCAACAGCGCCGGCATTGATGCGGGAACAGATATCGCTTTTACACCGGAAGCCTTTACCAGCATCAACGCCGGTTTGCCGGGCATTCTTGATGGTTCTGTAACCTGGGCTGATTACGACAATGATGGTCAATTAGACGCCTTGCTATTGGGAATTGATTCCAACGGAGATGGCGTTTCCCGGTTGTTGCATAATCAAGGCAATGGCAATTTCACTAATATCAATGTTGGCCTGCCACCCGTTTTTCACGGTTCTGTAGCTTGGGGCGATTATGACAATGATGGCAGGTTGGACATCCTGCTGACCGGAATCGAAGCCAACAATTACAATTATACCTCCCAAATATGGCGCAACCTGGGCAATGGCACCTTCACCAACATCCATGCTGGTTTGCCACCGGTTTACCTCGGTTCTGCCGTGTGGGGCGATTATGATAATGATGGCAGGTTGGACATCTTGCTGACCGGCCACGACGAAACGGATGGTATTTCCCAAATATGGCGCAACCTGGGCAACGGCACCTTCACCAATATCAATGTTCCTTTGCCTGGCGTCTATCGTGGTTTTGCAACGTGGGGCGATTACGACAATGATGGAAAACTGGATATTTTGCTCATCGGCGGAAGTGGATCAGGGCCAATCTCACAAATATGGCGCAACCTGGGCAACGGCACGTTCACCAACATCAATGCACTTTTACCGGGCGTGGTAGCCGGTTCTGCGGCGTGGGGTGATTACGACAATGATGGAAAACTCGATATTTTGCTGACAGGTCTTTTGAGCGATAGTGGAACGCCTATTTCCCAAGTGTGGCGCAATCTCGGAGACAGCACGTTCACCAACATCAATGTATCTCTGCCGGGTGTTTATTACAGTTCTGCGGCATGGGGAGATTACGACAATGATGGAAAACTGGATATTTTGCTGACAGGTCTTTTGAGCGATGGAGTAACGCGCGTCGCCCAAGTGTGGCGCAACCTGGGCAATGATGCGTTCACGAATATGAATTTATCCCTGCCCGGTGTCGCTAAAAGTTCCATAGCCTGGGGTGACTATAATAACGATGGCAGGCTGGATTTTCTTTTGGTTGGCGAAAGCAGTTCCGGAGCCATTGCACAAATGTGCCAAAACAATTCTTCCTTGACCAACACCCCGCCCACGGCGCCAACCGGACTGGCAACATCGGTGACGGGTGATGGGGTACTGCTTAGTTGGGATCCAGCGAGCGACGCACAAACTCCTGCGGGCGGCTTGAGCTATAATTTGCGCGTCAGCGCTACGCCCGGTGGCTTGGATATGCTGTCACCACTGGCCGATCTCGGCGGTGGAATTCGCCGTCTGCCCCAATTGGGCAATGCGCAGAAATGTCATACCGCCATCCTCACTAACCTCGTAGCGGGAAAAACTTATTTTTGGAGTGTCCAGGCTGTTGATACCGCCTTTGCCGGCTCCCCTTTTGCCGCGGAAGAAACTTTTTCGATCGGCCCACTGGAAGCGCCAAGCATCGTTAGTTACGGGTGCCAAAGTGATGGTCTGTTCCAATTGCAGTTCAATGGCATGGCAGGAATGAATTATACCCTTCAAGCCTCCACTGATATGCTTGAGTGGACCAGCCTTACCAATCTGCATGCCAGTTCCAATGCCGTTTTTCAATTCTCTGATGGCGCCGCGACGAATCATTCCAAGCGGTTCTACCGTTTAAGCATTCCCTGATAACCGTATTTGGATCGGATTGAATAAGTTTTCTCAATCGCCTTGCATTTCCACGCACAGGCAAAATAAAAAACCCGCCTGATCGGGCGGGTGGCAGTTCAACCAGCTATTAAAATGTTTTAGATGCTGATCTGTGGGCCGCTTGGGTCTTCGGTGGTTCTGGGATATGTCGTCGGCAATACTATATCGTATTTATCCACTTCGAATTTCAAAACGATCTGAACGCTCGGTATCCCGTGGCTCAAGCAGTAACTTCGGGCATTTAAAGAAGATTTAAAGTCATACGCTTCCCACGGATTGGGCGTCCATTGTTCAGGCCCCTTGAAGTAAAGCTGCGTTTCCACCTGTTGTAAAAGCGCTTTCATATAGCATGCCTGAATTGGAAGCTGCGGAGAAAACTGGAAACCATCTCAGTCGAGACACATTACTCACCAAAGGACTTCCTGTTTGGCGGCTAACTTGATCTTCAACTCTCTTACCTGCGCCTTCAATTTCATGTTTTCCAATTTCAGATACTCCTGCTTTCTTCCGAGTCCGCCAAAATTAAATATTTTTTCTCCCTCCGTAAGCAACCGCTCCCGCCAGAGATAATATTGCGTTTGATTCACTTGGTGGCGTGAGCACACCTCACCAACGGACTCCTGCCCGGCCATCGCCTCCAGAAGGATGCAAAGCTTCTCCTTGCCTGTACGATTTTTCCGTTTTATCGACCCGTTCACTGATAAAGTTTTATGTGGTTGCGGTTCCAGCCTGTTAAGAGTGCATTACTTCTTTTTGTCCGTTTGTTTCATGACCATTCAAGCCGACAGAAACCATGGCAGGTGCTTGCCACCCATTAGATCGGCCTGCATCCAATTTGAGAATGGCCGTCTGCATCCGGCTCAATTGCACCGCTGACTGAGCTTTGTGCAGAGAAGCTTTCAATTGCTCTGCCAGTTGCCCCGCCCGGGGTTCCCGCACAATAGCCCCATGATGGCCTGGAGTATCATAAATCTCCAATCCGCCCTGTATCAGCGAACCCCACCCCAACGTAGGGTCTGGATAGATGCCTTTCATTTGGCCAGTGGCTCTAAATAGCGTGGCCTTTCCAGTGTATCCGCGTGGCGTGTAGATACAGGCCGCTTGCCGGCCTGTTTTCTTGGCTTCTCGAATCGCCTTCGGCCAAAACCAACTTTCCACCTTTTGTTTGCTGTTTCTCCACATCCGCTTGAAACGCCATACCTGGCTCTTCTGCCATCGTCCGGCCTTTACCCAGACATAGCTGGCTCTTTCCCGCCCGCTCGCCGCCTTGAAATTTCCCCAATGCAACGACACGCGATGAATGAAATGATTCAGCTTGAGGCGCCCGGCAGACATGTTCGGCAGGAACTTCGGATAGCCCGGCGCGTGTGTGTCAAAAAATGCCAGTAACGCAACTTGCTCGCCTTTGTCATGCAACTGTAGAGCCATCTCATAAGCGACCAATCCACCAAAAGATGAGCCCCCAATATAATAGGGGCCGCGCGGCTGAAACGCCTGGATCTCTTCTATGTAATAACTCGCCATTTCTTCCACACTCCCATGCCATGGCTTTTTTCCGTTTAAGCCTGCGGCTTGCAATCCGTAAAATGGCTGGTCAGCCTCCATGTACTTGGCCAAATCCATGTATTCCAAAATATTTCCACCCACCCCATGCACACAATAGAATGGCGGTTTGGAGCCATCCGGCTTGATCGGAACGAGTGAAGACCAGGGAGGCTCCCAACCTTGTTGCCGGAGAATTACCGCCAGTTGCTCAATGGTCGGCGATTGAAACAGCGTCACCAATGGCAGACTTTTGCCCGTCAATTTTTCCACCTGTGCAAAAAGTCGCACGGCGAGTAATGAGTGTCCGCCCAACTCAAAGAAATTGTCCTGGATTCCGATCGGTTCAATTCCAAAAATCTTTTCCCATAACTGCGTCAGTTGTAACTCCAACGGATCGCGTGGCGCAACAAAAGCCCTCTCCGCGCGTGCCGAATCAGGGGCTGGCACGGCCTTGCGGTCAATTTTGCCATTGGGAGTCAGCGGCAGGCTGGGAAGCAGGAGAATGGCCGAGGGCACCATGTATTCGGGAAGTTTTTCTTTGAGTGTCTGATGCAGGATCTCCACCGTGCAAGTCCCATTCGCCTTCGGCACGACGTAGGCAACCAAACGTTTGCCCCCATTCATATCCTCGCGCACAACGACCACTGCTTCCCGCACGCCGGGATGCTGGTTCAATAAAGATTCAATTTCTCCCGGTTCAATGCGATATCCCCGCACCTTGACTTGCTGATCCATCCGACCTAAAAACTCAATCCGCCGTCCCGACCGATATCGCACCAAATCGCCTGTTTTATAAAGTCTTCCCCCCGGCTTGAACGGATTATTGATAAATTTTTCATGGGTCAATTCCTCCCGTTGCCAGTAGCCTCGTGCCAACCCGTCTCCTCCAATGTGAAGTTCACCGGCTACTCCCATCGGTACTGGCTGCAAATTATTATCCAAAATATAAAGTTGGGTATTGGCAATGGGAGGCCCAATCAGCGGGGGCTCGCCTGCTCTTACCTGTAATGCAGCCGAGTAGATGGTGGTTTCGGTGGGGCCATACATGTTCCAGAGCGAACCGCAACGCGATAATAACTGTGCAGCCAATTCGTCCGGCCACGCCTCTCCGCCGCATAGAAGCTTGAGTTTGGGATCACCCTGCCAACCGGCCTCTATCAAAAGTCGCCATGTCCCTGGAGTCGCCTGCATCACCGTGGCCTGGCTGGTTTGTTCGGCTAAATGCCTGCCATCAATCGCTACTTCGGCACTCACCAGCAACACCCTGGCTCCGACCATTAAAGGCAGCCATAGTTCCATCCCCGCAATGTCAAAAGAAAGAGTCGTGACTGCCAGACAGACATCCTGTGCAGTCAAACCGGGTTCCTCGGCCATGCTGAAAAGAAAATTTACCATTGCGCGATGGGTAATCAGCACACCCTTGGGCTTTCCGGTGGAACCTGAAGTATAAAGCATGTACGCAGGGCTTTCTGACCCAAACTTTAAATTCAGGTTGCTCTCATCTTCTTTGGCAAAGTAAACATCATCAATACAGACCAATCTCGGAGAGCCTGATTTCGATTCGCTCCATTCAGACAACAACGACTTTTGTGTCAGCAGTACCTTGAGTTGCGCGTCCGTCACGATAAGCGTCAGCCGTTCACGCGGATATTTCGGGTCCAACGGCACATAAGCGCCGCCCGCTTTAACGATTGCCAGAAGCCCGATAACCATCTCCAGGGAGCGCTCCACGCAGATACCTACTCGCACTTCGGGTGCCACGCCCAAAGAACGCAAATGCCGCGCCAGTTGGTTCGCCCTGCGGTTCAATTCTCCATAGGTTATTCGCTTGCCTTCAAATTCAACGGCCGTCACTTCGGGTGTCCGTGCCGCCTGCGCCTCCACCAATTCAGGCAAAGTAAGCTCACGCGGATAATTTTTTTCCGTCGCATTCCAATCCACTATCAATTGTTGGTATTCGATTGGAGTAAGCGGAGTCAATCGGGTGATCGGCTCCTCTGGCGTGGCTACGATCGATTTCAAAAGAGTCTGCCAATGACCCACGAATCGCTCAATGGTTTCATCCTTAAACAGGTCACTCGAGTACTCCACCACTCCGCTTATTCCTGTCGAGCCTTCAACAACCGCCAAAGTTACATCAAACTTCGTGGTCCCATTTACCACTTCAAAAGGGGCTAATCCCAAGCTCCCCGTCTCTGACACCGATACCGGGGCATTTTGCAACATGAACATCAATTGAAACAACGGGGAGTAACTCGGGTCGCGCACCGGTTGTAATGCCTCCACCAGTTTTTCAAACGGTAAATCCTGGTGGACAAGAGCATCCATGGTTGTTTCGCGCACCCGTTTTAAAACCTCTCGAAAGTTTGGTGTGCCGGACAGATTGGTGCGTAACACCAGTGTGTTGCTAAAGCAGCCGATTATCCCTTCAGTTTCTGCCCGGGTACGATTGGCAATTGGTGAACCCACCACAATATCAGTCTGCCCGGTGTAGCGAAGGACCAGCGTCTTGAAAACGGCCAATAGCCCCATAAATAGGGTGCAGCTCTCTTTGTTAACGAGTTCCTTGAAAGCTCTTATCAATGTGCGGTCCAGGACAAATTCCCGCCGCCCTCCTCGATAGCTTTGAACCGCTGGCCGTGGTTTATCCAGTGGTAATTCCAGTAAAGCAGGCGCACCAGCCAGTTGACGTCTCCAATAATCAAGTTGCTTTTGAAGCACAGGCCCCTGTAACCACTGACGTTGCCAGACTCCAAAATCGGCGTATTGAATGGTTAACTCGGGCAGAGGTGATTCCTCTCCTCGCAGGAAGGCGTCATACAACGCCTGGAGTTCCTGATAAAATATGCCTATCGACCATCCATCCGCTGCAATATGATGAATGTTCACGCCTAAAATGTGTTCGGTGGAACTCAGTCGTATCAATTGTGTCCGCACCATTAAATCGTCGGCCAAATTAAATGGCTTCTTTGCATCCACCTCCAACAAATGCAACGCTTCAATTTCCCGCTTGCCTTCGGGTAGTTTACTAAGATCCCTTTCCGGTGTTTTGAATGAGCGGCCTGGTGAAATCACTTGAACGGGCTCGACATCCACAACTTTAAAAGTAGTGCGCAACGGCTCATGGCGTTGAACAATTCCATTAAGAGCTTTCTGCAGGATCGCCTCATCCAAAGGGCCGCGCAGACGCGCGGGCATGGGAATATTATAGAGCGGACTATTTGGCTCCAACTGGTCCAGCAACCACAATCGTTCCTGGGCGAAAGAAACAGGAAAGATGGAATTTTCCTCCGCGTCCTGACTGGCCGAAGTTTCCAGATCAGCCGCACTCTCGTCCGATATTATTAACTGTGTCATTTTTGCTGGGAATTAGGTTTAGCCGGCAGGTTCTTGGACCGAACCAGCGTTATGTTGGAATTTAAATTACAATTTGCAGGAAGCCCATCCGCGTTTGAGTGCAGTGGGAAATTGCAACCCTCTATAATTAACAAGCCAGCCTTGGCTGGCTTGAACGTTGCATCGATAAACGAACAATTTGATCACCAAAATTGCCGGCCAGCGGCGCAAAACTTTTTATAAGCTTTTGCATCCGGCCAGGAATAATAGGAACCTTCAGAAAGGTTTAATGGCTGCTGCGGCACGTTCCCCCGATTCATCTGGGACAAAACCCCGAGCAATAAATCCGCAGCAATGCTTTTGGATCGCCGTAAAAAATCATTCAAGGTTTCATCCGGGAGGATATTGAACGCGCGTTGAGCACAAAGGCCGCCGGCATCGATCTGTTCATTCACAAAATAAATTGAAACGCCCGCCTGCTTCTCGCCATTGGCCATCATCCAGAAGCTTGGCATTACCCCGCGATAGTGCGGCAGAATGGCCCCATGGATATTTAAAATTCCGCGCGATGGCAATCCGATCAAGGGGGTCTTGAAAATTTGAGGACAACTGACCGAGACCAGAACATCCGGTGCTTCACGGCGTAATTGGTCCAGAAAAACCGGAGCATTTACATCGGGGATGCTTTCATACTTCACCTTGTGCCTGCGACATACCGAAGCAATCGACTCTCCTTTTATCTTCGCCCGCAATATATGGAAACCGAGCCCCATGAAAACCTTCGTCCCAAAGCTGCGGTAGTATCGCCATGCCGCTTGTGAAGAAGTCTGTTGCTTGTAAAGCGGAGGCACCACATAGACCGATTGCGTCTGGGCAGCACATTGGGCCAGCACTCTTTTAAAAAATGCCGGCAAATAAAGCGGATCATTTGTGGTAAGGAACGCAATTCTCATTTGATTCCCCGGCTGGAGAGCAATTCATCAAAGCGCCCAAATGCAAACTCCTGCAACAAACTGCGAATCCGTTTTACGAAGGCACCGCGCCCCAGGTTTTGAGTAAAGCGAAATCGTCGGGAAACTGTTTTACGGTAAGCGTCCAGTTCATTTTTGCTGAACTCATATGGGTGACAATAAATGACCACCATTCGTTTGCTGGCGATCATTGAATGAAGAGCGCGTTTCAAGATGATCTCCGGCAACAGACGAAAGTATCCGCCGCCCGCCATCGGAATTCGCACCCTGCCCCGTCCCCATACCGCCACCGGCACTTCCCAAATCGAGGCTCCGTTTTGTAACGGATAATAGCGTGGTCCCGTTTCCCACCCCGCGATTCCATAGCGTTTCATTTTTATCGGAAATATGGATGAATCCACCGTGAAACCGGATTCAGCCAATATCTCCAAGGCCCAAAGATTATGCTGAACAATCGAAAAATCCGGCGCGCGAAATGCAGTTACCGACACACCACAAGCGTCCTCAACCGTCTTGCGTGAAAGTTCCAACTCCTGTCGCAACTCCGCCCGGCTCATTCCAAACAGCGGCCGGTGGCTGTAGCCATGGGATTGTATCTCATGCCCTTCAGCGAGGATATCTTCAAGCAGTTTAGGGAAGGTTTCAGCCACGCGGCCTTGCACGAAGAAAGTCGCCTTGACGTCAAATTCCTTCAGCAACTCTAGAATAGTATTAACATTGCGAACTACCCGCTCCGTTATGGGCGCATCGAAGTCAACGCTGGACTGGTACCAGTCTTCCACATCAATGGTGAATGCACCCTCTATGGGACGCTTACTCACACCGGACGACTGGACTACCCAGTTACCAATACTTGGATTTGAAATTGAAGGCATTTTAACGAGTGGTACGTTCAAAAATTGAATCAGATGGCAGGGGTCCTGCCCAAGCCCTTAGCCAGCCCAAAATAAATCCGCCACCATAACCAAAGTGCATGGTGACCAATGCCAGCATGATTCCCGGCCAGAGCTTCTTTTCTGTCGGCCAGACTTGCACCAAAGTTGCCAGCGCAAGAGCGGAAAGATAGCCGCCCGCCAAAATACCAAACCCATACCGGGCATAGGTGGAGAAAGATGCGAACAGTATCGTCAACAAAACCAACAACACAAATCCGGCTGGAATGAAATGTCGCGCGCTGGCTTGCCGCGGATGCTTTTGCACCACCCTTACTTTCCAGTAACCATACTGGGCAAATTGCATAAACAATTTTTTAAAGCTGTCCCGCACATGATATTTGACCCGGATGGATGAACACTGAAAAATCCGTCCGGAAGCCTTGCGCAAGCGAAAACTCAATTCATCATCCTGGTTTCTCACCATTTCTTCGTCAAAGCCGCCGACTTCCCGCAATCGTTCACGCCGCCAGCAGCCGCCATGAACCGCATCCACCTCATGGACAGATTCCATTTTTCCTCCGCCTTTCAATGCCGCCCCCCCGATTCCAACCGGGGAATAATAGGCTGCTCCAACCGCCTCCTGCACGTAACCAACTCCGATGGGCTCGAGAACTCCGCCGACATTATCCGCGCCGGTCCGCTGCCGTAATTGCACGACTTTTCGGATATAATCCGTGGGATATTCACAATGTCCATCCAGGCGGACAATGATCTCGCCATTCGCGCCAGCCAGCGCTCGATTCAATCCTGCCGATACAATGCGATCAGGGTTATAAATCAGCCGGACGTTCGCGTGTTCACTTTGGATGGAAACAACGATGTCCCTGGTTCGATCCGTGGATGCTCCATCGGCCACAATTATTTCCAAACGCTCCGAGGGATAATCCTGTTTGAGAACCGCACGGAGGCTTTGCTCAATAAACGGTTCCTCGTTGAAAACCGGAATAATGACGCTCACAAACGGCAGGTCGTCAGTGACCCTGCCCATTTGGGCGACAATACTTTCTTTTGGTAGCAGTGTGCTTCTCACGGGAAATATTTCAGCAACAAGGCAAGGACTTCAGGATGCCAGGCTCATCCGTTGCCACTGAGTTTTAACTTCGTTTCGCATGCCGGGTGACAGCTTGGAGATCACCGCTCGAAATTTGCCCCGCTCCGTTCGCGGTATTTCCGATACGATTTCGATTCGCACATTGACTGGTCCAAGCCGCTCGGCAAACCGCCGCCGAATCAATTGCTCGTCGTCGTTTCCGAAACCACCTTGCGCAACCACTTTGACGGTGAACTGATCAATCGTTTCCTGAATGACCTGCCCTTGAAGTACAGTAGGCATGTCGATGAATATTCCATGGAAACGCACCAGTTCCCGGCCATCAGGGCCGATAACAACATCTTCCAACCGCCCCACCAACTCCTTCAAAACTGGAAACGAATCTCTGCCACACGGACAGTTTTTAGCCGACCAAATTCCAACATCACCAATCTCATAACGGATCAACGGTTGCGTCGCGTTTAACAATGAAGTGCAAACGATACTTCCTTCCTGCTCCGCCGAAACCGGGTGCCCTTCTGAATCGATTATTTCCATGACCCCAAAGTCCGGGTTGACATGCAAATTTCCATGTTCGCATTCGGTTGCCAGCACACAATTCTCCACTGCCCCATATTCTTCATATGCACGCGCCCGAAATGCCTTTTCAATCACGTGCTTCATTTCGGGAGTGAGCTTTTCACTGCAGAGCACAATGGCGTCCGGCTCATAATCGAGGGTTATGTTTTGCTCGCACATCATTCGCGCCAGCAAATAATAGGAATTGGCATACCCGGTCAGCAGGTAAGGCTGGTAACGGTTGAACGCCCGCACGTAATCGGCAACATGCGCGGGTGAAATGTGGTAGGCAGAAAAGTAAACCTGGTGTTCGGCCCAATTATAGCGGTGAAAAGGAGGACGTGCATTTCCCTTGGGCACAATCAACCTTCCCCCAATCATTGCGCGCGGCGCCCGCACGGTGGATCCTGCCCACCGAAAAGACCGCGCCTCGCGCGCGGCGATGAACCTTCTATGATCCCCTGCCGTGCATACGGAAGTTATCGGAGTCCCCGTGCTGCCACTGCTGTGATAGCGCTTCAACTTGCGCCAACGCGAAATATTTTTTGCTATGAACGCATCCGGCTCCGCTCTTAAATGCTCCTTGGGGGTCACTGGAAATTTGGCAAGCTCTGCCAGGGTAATACGCTCCACGTCGCGCCTGGTAATTCCCTCCGCTTTCCAGACTCTTTGATAGTAGGGCACTTCGTTGTAAGCATGGAGCATCGTCCGGCGAAGTTCCCTTTCCACGTAGCTTTGCATTCTTTCTGCCGTCCACCGTTCGCGCGTGCGGAAATCCTTTACATACGCCTCAAAGTCGCCGCCCAATCGCTCCTGTCGCCAGGCAAGGCCGTAAAGGGAGATGCCAAGGTTCTGAACCGCGACCGGCACGTACGGGTAAATACGCTCAAGAGGGTGTGCCATATTTTACACTGATCTTAGGGACGTGTCTTTCTCGGGAAACAATTGATTCCTGCCAGTCCGCCTGCTCCTGGACCAATCGTTGTTGTTCGAAGGTGGACAGAAAACGCTCGCGTGCATTCAAAGACATTTGTTGGCGTAATCCGGGCTCCAACAGCAGAGCGGATAACTTTTCCGCCAATATTTTGGGATCATCTTGCGCAACGAGAAATCCATCCACGCCATCTCTCACGATTTCGATAATCCCACCGACTCGGGATGCCACGACAGGAGTGCCCATGGCCATGGACTCGATGTTCACCAATCCGAACGCTTCATTCCTGCTCGGCACAACCGTGGCAGCCGAGGCAGCCATCTTTTTAAGGACTTCACCGTGATCCAACCTGCCCACAAATGTGCATTGTTTATCGACATCGAGGTCACGCGCTAATTGCTGGAAAGCCGCCAGTGACGGACCTTCCCCCACAAAATCAACATGTATGAAAGGTACCTGTGTCTTCAAAATAGCTAATGCACGGATGAGCACATCCTGCCCTTTGGATGGAAAGAGACGCCCCACGCAGATCAGTTTTCCGTCCCGCGGCGGCGCATATAGAAAACAAGACTCCCGCATGGGATCGGCCAGTGAATTAAAAAAAACACGGCATTTGGATTTCGGCACGGAATATACGTTCTGCACATCCCGGGCGCTGGCCGCTGAATTGGCTGCGATATGAGTGGCAACGCCATAAACCAATCGCTTCCGGAGTCGCAACAACTTTTGCTTCCACTGCGAAACAGGACTGTCCTGCATCAATTGATCAGCGATGGTGTGATACCAGACCACCCGCACTGGAACTCGAGTCAACCAACCCACCACTGTCATGATATTCACAGCCGCAAAATTGGCGATGAGGCTGGCGGGATGAAATTTTCGGATCAGGCGAAAGAGAAACAGCACATCCTTCAATCGGGTTGGCCTTTCCGAGGGCCACGTGTAGATTGCAGGGTTACTCTCATGATCCTCCAAATCACTCCGGCGATGCGGTGCAATAATGATCACCTGATGGCCCCGGCGCACCAACTCCTTTGACAGTGCCACGAAATGGCGCGGCACCGGATTTTCCGCCAATGTAGTTCCAATAAAGTAGCAGCTTCGGATCATAAAAGCCGTCGCCTTCCCAAGGGATTTAACCCGGCGATGCAGGGAAGCAATCCGCACGCACTGAGCGACCTTCGAACCCGCTGAGCTGAACTCTCCAGACCCGCAGGAATACACAACCAATTGGCTGCATGGGTGGTTTCCAGTTGTTGAAGACCGTTTAACCCTAATCGCGAAATAACAAACGCTTCATAACCTAGTCCTTTAAGCCTGAGGTGAAGTTCTTCCAGGCTGGAACCGGCACGGTTAAGCAGTTGCGGCGACGCTTCCAGCACAATATACGGACGATTTTTCCCAATATATTCCATTGCCCCATCAATCACTTCTGTTTCCGCGCCCTCCGTATCAATAAAAATCATTTTGGCCTTGCCGATCCGTTGCGACATGGAATCCAAAGTTGCGCAATCCACTTCAATGCTTTTTGCCGGCCATGCCTTTCCGCCTTCACTTAGATGACCAATGCCGGAAGCCCCCTTTTTATCGGGCAGCACAAATCTCGCCCTTCCGGATTTTCGACCGAGCGCCAGCGGAAACGCGCTGACATTTTTACAGTTGTTGAGCAATAAAACATGCTTCAAGGATTGAAAGTTTCCCGGCAACGGCTCAAAGGCAATCACTCTTCCCGAATTACCCACAATGTCCCTGAAGCCGATCGTTTCGGTACCTATGTTTGCGCCGATCTCTATTATGGTGTCACCGTACGAACAGAGCGCGAGAGCGATGGCCCAATTTCTCCACTCATAATAGCCATGTACACTGAAAGGATAGCCATGAAAGTCACTCGTTCGATTCCGGAAAATCGAACCGGTTTGCGACCGGACAGTGAATTCGAAATCGTCCCGGTAGGCCTTCTCTAATGGATAAATATACCCGCGCACCTTTTGGGACATTAATGGCGGCAATGAGCGACAAACCGCTTGGGCGAGACGCAAACGAAATGGAGTCGAAATAGGAGTCACACTCACGCTACCGCCCCGCTTTGTTTGGTTTGTGAAACGTGAGACTGAAATGATTGCCGGCCACTTTTAACGATCGAATGAAACAGATCGTGCCATTGCGGCAAAACCCGGGACCAATCGTGCTCTTTAGCTTTGACGCGGGCATTTTGAGAGAGCTTTTTGGCAAGTTCAGGATTTGTGATTATCCGGCTGACAGCCCGGGCCATCGCTTCTGCATCGTCTGGCGGAACCAGCAAGGCATTATGTCCGTCCTCCAAAAGATAGGTCAGTCCTCCTACATTAGTACTGACCACACAAAGCCCGCAGGCCATCGCCTCAAGCACACTTACCGGTGCGTTATCCACGTTGGTAGTATTCAAAAAGATATCGGCCCGGTTTAGCCATAAAGGCACTTTTGCCTTGGACACACCACCGGGCAGGGTAAGTTGAACCTTATGAGAGTTCGCCTGTTCTCTGGTGCGCTGCAAACTTCCATCACCCTTGTCCGGCCCAATCATGGTCAACTGCATTTCAGGAAATTGAGCGGCGAGCAATCCGGCCACGCGTGGCGCAAGCGAAGGATTATATATTTCATGGAAGGCACGCAACCAGGTCAACGTTGGGTTCGCCTGCTCCCGAACTATGAACGTGTATTGGCTCAGATCCAATGCGTTGAGCAGTAAACGAAGATCCGTTTTGTAAGGCGTCATTTGCTCCAACAGGTACCGTGATGGGGTTGTCACCGCATCAGCCGAAGCCAGTAAACGTTGTACTCGGTTCGAATGTTTTCGCGCGAAATTGGGCAGGTTGCCCCCATGCAACGTCAGGACGAAAGGTTTATTTAACCAGCGTAGCAGAGCACAGGCAGCTTCCGCCCAGAAGAAAGCCGGGCCACTATAAACATCAACTTGGGCCACAGCGTACTGGTGACGTTTTTTGTAAATTGTGCTGAGCATGTCCCATAACCGGCGAATACGCATAGGCTGGCTTGAAGTGGTAAAAACGGTTGTTCCATTGGCTGCCAGACGAACGGCGAGTTCTTCGCATACCCCGCGTGAGCCACCTGCAGCGGAAAGGAAATTACCCACCAAAAGCACGGGAATGTTCAATTCCATTTCGCCCTCCGCTTGCTGTTCAAAAGCACCTCATAAATTTGATCCACCTGTTTGATAATTTGTCCTGCGCTATAAGTGTCTCTGACCCGCTGTTGGAATTGCTGGCCGAGCGTGGCGCGTTTGTCCGGCGACTCCAAAAGCGAAATAATTGCTTCACCCAGTAAAGCTGGAGATGCGGGTGGGACCAGCAGCCCGGCCCGACCTTGATCCAATACCTCGCCGCATTGACCGACATTGGTGGCAATGGCAGCCAGCCCTGACATGCCATATTCTATGAGCGCCAGCGGAGCTCCTTCAGAAGCAGAACTCAGGACGCCAATTTCACAAGCCTTCAAAATGAGATGCACATCGTTGCGAGAGCCCATCCAGGAGATATGGGAAACTAGGTTGTTCTGCGCAATGGCAGCTTGTACTTGCTCGAAATACGCCTTGTCCCCTGCACTGCCAAGCAGCAGCAGATGCGCTTCGGAAAATTTCTTGACCACCATTCGCATCGCCCGAATCAAGTTCAAATGATCTTTCTCCGGTCGCAGGTTCGCAACGCACACGATTCTCAATCCATCTTTACCGGGGAGATTGGGAACTGTTCCATTCACTTCCGGCTCACAAACAAAATTGGGAATGCACCACACACGGTCAGAACGGACACGTAACCGTTTGCGAGACCATTCCGCCAGCGGTTGATTCACCGAGACCACTCCGCTGATGGCTTTGGCAGCCAACCGATATATCCAGACAGGCCGTTCCTCCGTGGCGTAACGTCCAAAATGATCATGCCATACAATTGTTGGATAAGGTCTGAACAGTGAAGCCAGCGCAGCAATAAAAAGTGACGTTCCATGCGCGTGCACAATTTGAATATGGTTGTCCCGGATGTAACTGACCAAACGACGTATTGCTCCCAAATCCAGTTTTCGGGTACGCTGGAGATGCAATTTCCGCACATGAGGGAAAAGCAATTCTTGCAGCGGTCCTTCCGCGCGCGTGCTGCAGAGATAAGAACGATACCGTTCGCGGGGAAGACTGTTGGCGAGATTGACGGCAACGCGTTCCAGGCCGCCCGCAGCCAAAGTATCGGTTATCTGCATGACTCCAATGGGGTTCATTGAGCAAGGATCTCCTGCGTCCTATCGCTGGTATGAAGTGGAACTTTCGTCAATCCCCATCTATCAGTCATGAGGTCACGCAAAGCTTCGCGCAATCCTTCCAGCGAGTATTGCTGCGCCCAAGCTGCCGCTTTGGCGGCCATGGCTGCGGATTCGTGCGGATTTTCCACTACCCATTGCAGCGCAGCGGCGAGATCCTTTACATTCCGGGGTGGAACCAAAAACCCGCGCCCCTCCCCCAACATTTGCGGCATCATTCCACGCTCCGTTCCGATGCATACCAACCCGAAAGCCATTCCTTCGGCGATCGCTTTAGGCCAGCCTTCAATATCAGAGGCCAGTACCAGAACATGCGCCTGTTCGTAGTAGCCGAGGACCTTGTCGAGACCGAGACCGCCGGTGAAAGTTACCCGATTGCTTAAACCAAATTGAACAGCCTGGGTTTCCAAGGCGGCGCGTTGCGGCCCTTCGCCTATAATAGTACATTCCACTCTCCTGACAGCTAATTTCACTGAAGCTATTGCGGAAAGTAATACATCTACATTCTTTGATGACGACAACCGGCCAACGTACACGATTCTCAGAATATCAGGGGACTTGGATCGACTGGCAGCAGTTCGTGCCCGAACAATTTGTTCTCGAGTCAACATGGAGGTAAAAAATGGAATCACCTTTTTGGGCTGGTTCGGCCAGCGTCCATATACCGTCACCAATCCGCGCCACCACGCAGAACCTAAAAGGATTCTTTGCAATCGCCAGGCCCAAGGCTCACCGGCAAATGGCAGCCATTGCGTGGCATACTTCGCAATTAAAAAGCGTGAAAACACCGGTGCCATCAATACTCCCAATAGTCCCAGATCGCACGGGCAACGGACATGGATTGCATCCGCGCGGCGCATATAACAGGCGAGTTGCCAGATGATTTTTGGCAAACTAAAGATCTGTCCGAATTTGGCCTTGAATCCGTCTCCGCCAGCATCAATTACGGGTAGCAGCGTGATATTCTTTTGATTGAAGGGAGTGCAATCGCCGGGCGGCGGTTCATTCAAACAGGAGCCTGCAATCATTACCTCACTAAACAAATCTGCCCAGACTTCGAGTTCACGAGCGTAAGGAGTGTACGCGTATAACCGGCCTCCATACTGATAGTGATTGACTCGCGCGACGACGAGCAGCCTTTTGGGATTCGGCATAATAGTTGTGCCTCGAACAAGTGGTTCTTTGAATGTTTTCGATCTAGGGAACGACTGGTTTCAATCTACTTGAATAAACCACCTTTGCTTCCGTTTCAGGACCGACCGTCACTGTAATGTAATCTTCGGAACCTAATTCATTAATGGGAACCGCAGGAACACCCAACGCAGTGCAATGCGGCGGAATGTCGCGATTGACCAGTGAATTGGCCCCAATGCAAGCATCATTGCCCACTGATATTTTACCGGCGACCACTGCATTCACGCCGATGTAAACCCGGTCGCCTATCACCGGAACACCACGTCGGCTTCCTCCGCCCGAAGCTCCAATGGTTACTCCCTGGCTGAGACAGCAATCAGCGCCTATTACCGCCGCGGCATTCACAATTCTGCTTCCGCAATGCGGCAGGTGCAATCCGGGGCCGATCCGCGCAGTGCACGGCAGGCTGATTCCGGTCGCAACTTCAACTGCCTTATGCCAAACGGTGAGTAATATTCGGAGAGGCACCTTGATAATTTTCGGAATTGAGCTGCGATAAACTGCTGCCTCTATCCGATATTGCAAAAGCACCCAAAGCCCCTGTTCAGTGAGCATCTGCTTCCATGCCGAACCTCCGTTGAGCAAAGTATACTTTTTAAGATCGCGACGGTAATCTGATAGCCAGTTCATGAAAGTTTGCGGGTTTTGACAAAGACCGAAAGATAACTTCGACGGAGTTTCTCAGGCCTTGGCGGCCATTCCGGAAGGCATTATTGGCTCTTGTTCCTGCGACCGCTTTATAAAATTGCGAACAGTATTTTTTACCAACGGGACGCGCATCGTTCCCAAAAGGGCCATGCCCAGAAAAATTCCCGAATTGATATCATTACCGGAAACACTAATCACAATAAATACGTAGCCTACAAAGCAAACGAGTGGAAAGGCTGTGCCGGACTGAAAGGTAAAACGGAAAACTTTAACAAAACAAAGCCACAGCCAAACTGCCAATGAGATCAGACCCACCATGCCTGTCTCCACAGCCATTTGCATAAATAAGGAATGCAGCGCCACCTTTTTACCGACCGCATATTTGACCCCTTCAACTTCCCGGGAATGATCAGCATAGACTTCCGCGCCATTTCCGGGACCATAGCCGATGGCAATTGTTATTATCGAATGCGCGAATGCGTGATAAGCCACCATCCATTGATCCGAACGTCCACTGGTTCGATGTCGCGCACTGCCTTTCTCACTAAAAGTACGCGTAATTCCTTTTTTTAGAGAAGCGCCAAACGGACTGATCAAAACGCCTTGAATTAATCCCACCGCAATGGCAATGACCATCAGCATTTTAAATCGCTGGCCACCCAGCAGAATGCAGAGCAAAACTCCACCCGCAGCCACCAACCACGAGGATCGGGAAGTGGTCAAGGCGAGCAACGGCAGGGTTATCGCGAGCATCAACCAACGCGCCACTTTGGAATGGAGATGCAACCATTGACCGCGATCCACGATGATCACCAGAAAGCCAAAAGCCAGCGGCATCCCCAGTTGTGTTGGATTTCCCAGAGTTCTCCCGTCAAGTGAGATGACGCCGAGACGCGCACCGGACGCGAGATGAGGCAACATGGAGATGCCCACGCCCCACGCCGAGATGATCATGCCGGTCAGAGCCGCGCCGAGATGCACGGGACTCCGGCTTAAAATCAAAATGAATGATATGGTGAAGGCCAGTTCAAACAGGCGAAGATTGACGGAATAATCGCCCGTGTTAAACAGACTCAATCCATAATACAAGATCGCATAGACGAAAATCCCTTTCACAAGTGGGGCCTTCTTGTAAGTGCCGCGAACGATTCCCGAAGCCATTATAAAGTAACCAAGCCACGCACCGCCAAATAGCACCAGAATCACATTGTAAAAGGCGAACGCGCGCAACAAATTGATAAACGGCGCCAATGCAATCAGAAGAGCCAGCACTTCGTCGCGGCGCCCCCGCAACACGGCGGTGATCAGTAACAATCCAAAAGTAGCCCAGAAATAGTAACCCGCCAGGCTGGCATGTCCACGCCCCAGCAAAACAGCCGCAGGCAACGCGCAAAACAGCATTTTCAACACAAACCAAGGCAGGCTAAATCGTTGAATCCGGCCAGCCTTGCGAATAACTGCGCGTGGAATCCCGCGCGAAGGCACGGCTCCCGCATTCAACAGAGTTGGATTTATTGTGTATTGCATGTGGCTTTCTCCACCGAGGCCATGGTTGGCAATACGAGTTCTTCCAATTGAAAATTATATTCCCGTCGCGCTGGCAGTTCCTCGTGACGCGGGGGAGAAATAAAACATTCCATTGCGCCATAGACAGTTCCGGCCGCATAGGAAAAGAAATATCCACGCCAGGGGTGTGTGATAAAGCCAATCAGATAATAAATAATGACCAGCAGATGGTCGGCCCAGAAACGCAGCCGATCCATGGCTTGTGCCTGCGGTGAATGCCGCTTCCAAATAAAATAGCGATTCCGCACGGCCATTCTCCCCCGGGGAAACCCAGCGGGCCTTCCCCCTTCGGCATGATTGTGGTTTACGCGTGCATCGCCACAAACCAGCAATTTCCAGTCTTCTCCAATGCGCAGAGACATCTCCAAATCTTCGCCTTGAGCATAGCCATAGAAAAACTCGGAGAAGCGATGTTTCAAAAAAACTTCCCGTCGGTAAGCCGATGCACCACCGGCCAGCACATCAACATTTCGAACCCCCTTAAATGGAGCCACCATATTCCACGTGCCTGAAGTTCCAGACGGATAGTATGTGCCCGGTTCACCACGCGGAACGATCCCCAGTTGGTATCGGAGTTGCCAAAGACGTGTCAGTGGTTGCTGAATTCCATTGGTTAAAAAACCGCGCACTGCACCGACTTCGCGCTTTTGATCGTCAATAAAAACTTGGCGAATTGACTCGAAATAGCCCGGTTCTGGCAGGCAATCATCATCGAGAAAAAATATTATTTCACCCCGGCTGGCGTCGAGGCCGACGTTGCGTTGTCGTGTTAGTCCAGGCGGGCTTTTCACATAAACGAGATCAAATGATAAGCACTGCGCCGGTAGCCAGTTTTTGACGGCAGCTTCCACTGATTCATCCGGCGAACCGTCCACGATTACAACTTCACCGGGAGCATCGGACAGCGTGGCAAGTGTTTCAAGCAGCGCCACCATTTCATGTGGACGCCGATATGTGGGAACGATAAGCGTGCAATCTGAATAGGCATTCGATTCAGTCGCGTATATCCGCCATCCAGACAAACATGGCAAACCTTTGCGCATGCTGGTGGAAAGTTTGGTGTTATTTTTCATTGCGCCTTTTGAAACACCAAAAACTGACTTGCTCCGCTTGTTTTTTTCCTCTCTATCTCCCATTCTTCGTCAGCCAAAGAGCGGAGCCATTTCGCGAGCGGCCAATAGACTAATTTCACGGGCATGGCAGCAAGATAAAGAAACTTCCGGATTCCTCTGGAGCAATGAGCCTTTTGTCGAAGATTCACGCTAGCGAGGAAGACCGGTGAAATTAAGAGCAGAGTTGCTTTTGCGAAGAACAACATGGTCTTTGCTCGCAACCCTTTGCCGTCCAGCACATGAAGCCAATCCAAAATAATCCCGGGACCGCAGTTGCAGACGCCTTCGATTCCACCCCAAAATTGATTGCCAAAAATTGCTTCCTTCAATTGCAATCCTTGCTTGGAAAATGCATTAATCAAATGACTGCTCGTGAGTCGCCTAAGATGACTTGGATCTTCCCAAAACCACTTTTCCTCGCCGGTGGCAGATTTGATGATTCCCCCTTTCATCAACGTCGTTAACTTCCATTCCAACGAACGTTCGTTTGCGCATGGCAGCGTTAGACAGACATAGCCGCCCTTGCGCACCATTCTGGCAATGTCTTCGATACATTTCCCGAGATCGAGAACATGTTCCAACACATGACTGGAAAAAATGACATCGAAGTTCCCATCCGGGTAAGGAGCTTTGGAACCATCAAATGAAGCGAATCGGCAGTCGGAAAACCGTGAGTTCGCTTTCTTAAGTGCTTCATCCGAAATGTCGATTCCGTGGATCTCAGCATCAGGAAAAAAATCCTTCAAAAGAGTCATGCAACCGCCTGCGCCGCATCCGTAGTCGAGAACCTTTGAAGGTGACACTGTCGCAGGAACACATTTCAACATGGTGGCCAATTGCCTCATGTGACGTCCGTCGTGGGTCTTGCAATACTGCCCGGTAAACCTTTTATCATAAAAGCCGGCCAGGTCTTTCAAGTCTGGTGCGGTCCCCTCACGATTCACTATGGGGACAGATTTAAATGTCATGTCGCCTTGTGTACTCATACCGAATTTTTGTTGTTTGCTTCAGGTCAATGCGGGAGCTTCAACCACTTTTCCAACTCTCTCGGCGCACCTTCCAAAAATATCGAGCATCACCGGTAGCCAGCGGTTGATTGAATATTCCTCCTCGCAGCGTTTCCGCCCTTCCTGCCCCAGACTGGCGCGCAGTTCTGCATTTTTTAGCAAGCCTTTCAGGGCATCGTGCCATTCTGTTTCAGTTTTCGCCAAAAGACCGGTTGTCCCGTGCAGTACCACATCGCTATTTACGCCCACGGGCGATGCCACCGTCGGCAATCCAGCGGCCATGTATTGTAGAAGTTTCAAAGCGCACTTCCCCTTTTGGAAGGGATTGTCCGCCAAAGGCATGATTCCGATGTCGAACTTTGACTGCAATAGAGGCTCTTCCTCGGCTTTCCACGGAATAAATTTCCAACGCAAAGAAGTGGTGGGCAGTTTCGGCTCGGTGTTGGTAATCACCACCAATTCGAAGTTCATCTGGCGTTGCAATGCCTCCAGCATCGGCAAATACGGCAGGAGCGTCGGCGTGATCGATTGATCTGAACCGCTCCAGCCAATGCGCAATGTGCCGTTGAATTTTGCTCCTTCATAGGAACGCGCGGTGCAACTGTCGGTATCGATCACCGTCGGAATCACGGTGACGCGGTCAGTGAATTGTCGCGCATACTTCGCGAGATATTCATTGCCCGGAGTCACCCAATAGGAGTTGAGGCACATCCACCGGACAATCCGCTCGCGGCGTCCCACGAAAAGCGCGTCATCAAAATCAAACACTCCCTTTCGCACCATGGGATAGAAGAGTTTTTGGAACAGCACCCCTTCAGAAGCGATATCGCGTCCCACATAAACCACATCGAAATCTTTGCTATCGATCAGATCGCGGACGCGGTTGACACGCATGAAAGCTCGTCCAGTGCGGTAATGAATCGCCCTCGCCAATCGCGAATGCAGAGGACTTTTCCACTGACGGTCAGGACGATTAGGGCGATGATCCACGTCCCAGCCCGCTTTTTTAAGATAGGGTAAGAATTGAATGAAACGAAACCGGCTTGCGGGGTCAAACCCGCTCTGCGTTATTCCCATTAACCTTGGCATATAAATTATTACTCCCTGTTGTCCCTACCGATTGTGTTATTTGGCCTGAGTTAAATGACGCACGCCTTGTTTGAACCACGAGCCGAGTTGAACCCGTTTTTTCAATTCTGCATTTTCACTTTTCAAGCGTTCGTTCTCGTTCTCGGCCCGCGCCAGACGGACCTGCAAAGCTTCCAAACTTGTTTCGTGAAACAAGGATTGTCCCTCATACAAAGCGCTTAATGGCGGCCGACCAAAGGTATGGAATGTTCCTTGTTGTCCGAGCAAATCGTGTGGGAGGTTCAGTTGCCACCCTTTTTGGCGCATCTCCTGGGATGCTGAAACCATTTTTCCCATCAGGTCACAGACGCGTTCAGCAGCCGACCCGCTGCATTCCAGGCTGTCGGCCAGGCAATCCTGTTGAAAAGCAATTTTCGCGGCTGGCGGATTTAAAAGCTCGGCGATGGTCAGGCTAATATGCGTTTGCGCTGAGATAGTCCACGCCGTCTGTAAAAAGCGGGGCGCATTGTGGTAATCCAGTGCAGCCACCGGACGTCCCAGTAACATCGCTTCCAGCATTGCGGTGCTCGGAGTGGTTATTACCGCATCCACTTGCTCCAAAACTTTGGCCAGTTCAGAACTTGAGATCTGGTCCAATTGGTTTTCTACTCCAAGCTCGACCGCCACACTTTTGCTCACTCGCCACAAAACTTCGACTCCCGCGAGAGATTCAAGATGGACCTTTACATCCTTTAATGAACCTAGCGTCAACTCGCGCTGTTCAGCGGTGAAGCCAGGATTCTTGGCGGTCATGACGAGAATGCGTGAGCCTGGTTTTTGTATCGAAAGAGATTTCCGCTCGAATAAATGATCCAGTCGCGGCATGCCGGTTGTTTCAACCTTGGCGGCATTCCCCCAGGCCGCAATTTGGCGGGCGCTTTGGTGTCCGATGCAGGCAATCTTATCCGTCATTACCGGTTGATGCTGAGGCGCCCCTCCACCTGCCCCGAAGAGCGGGTTATGATATTGGCATCTCCACTCCAGAATCCCGTCTTGTAAAAGCAATGAAGGTATCCCCGCTTGGCGCGCTGCGTCCAAACAACGGACAACGTCATACGGATAATCATTTACGCACAATACAATGTCGGGACGGTTGTTTACCAGGGTTGCCGGATCCCACAACTCATCGAAAATGAATTCAGCATTGCCGTTAAAAGCGGATTCCACAGGCCGCACATGGGCGAACTGATCGCGGAGAAGACACCAAACTTTCATGGGTTAAGTGGAGTAGTGGAAAGCGTTAACGACGAAGCACGTCTGGATTATTACTTCTGCCAACTGAGTGGCAGATTTTTTCTTAGCTCAATATTCTTGAAAGGTGTGCTTTGACGGGCACCAACCTTTTGCGCCCATTCAGCCATGCGGGTGATCCCCTTTTCCAAGGACAATCCCGCCCCCTTGCCGAATAGCCGTTTCGCCTTTTCATGGCTTGCATACGCATGCTGCACCTCGTTGCGCGGCGGCAGGTATTTGATGTTTGGCTTCACTCCGAATGCACTGGCAACGACCCGGGCCAGCTCATTGACGGAGTAAGCTTTGTCCGCGCCGATGTTGATTACTTGATTGTAGGCTTTGGGGAGTTTCACGCTCTGGGCGATATGCGGGGCTAAATCATCAATCTGGCTGAAAGCACGAGTCTGGGTTCCATCGCCAAATATGGTCAGCGGCTCACCGCGCATAATCTGGTTCATGAAGATTCCGATTACATTGCGATACTTGTCGGCAATATTCTGGTTCTCCCCATAAACATTGTGCGGACGAAAAACGATGTAGTCCAAGCCGAACATCTCATGAGCAGCCGCAAGATCCAGTTCCACGGCGTATTTGCTGACACCATACGGGTCCTCGGGCACGGGAACCATGGTTTCAACCATCGGCACCTGGCCAGCTCCATAGACGGCAATCGACGAGGTGAAGACAAAGCATTTCACTTCGTATTTCACCGCGGCGTTAATCAGGTTGACGCTGCCGATGAGGTTATTGGTGTAATTGAATCTGCGAATAAAATGTGACAACCCCTCCGCCGCATAAGCAGCCAGGTGATACACATAATCAAATCGATTTTGCTCAAACAGTTTGTTGATTAAGCGGTGATCGGTGACTGAGCCTTCAACAAATTTCACTCCTTTCGGCACATGATCACGAAAACCACCGCTCAGATCATCCAGCACCGTGACCTGATGCCCCAACTCGCGACAATAGCGTGCAACGTGCGATCCAATAAAACCTGCTCCTCCTGTAACTAATGAATTCATTCTTTTCTCCAAGTTGATTTATCCTGCCTTGTCTCCACGCCTCGTAATAACGAATGGGAGTTAACGAAGTTGCCAAATTGAAATCTGCGAAAGCCAACTAACCGACTGCCAAACCCGTGGGCTTATAAATGTCGTGAATGCGAATCAATCCTAAACACCGGCCCTGTGCGTCCACGATCGGCAGGACGGAAATTTGTGAAGCCCGGTCCTCCATAAGCTGTAACGCTTCCTTCAACCGGGCTTGAGGCAAAATGGAAATGGGTGAAGGGGTCATGATTTCACCGGCGGGCAAAGTGCGGATGTCATCATGAGTTTGCAGCGCACGGCGCAAGTCCCCGTCAGTAATTAATCCTTCCAAGGCACCATCCATGCGCACCACGCAGGCCGCGCCCAGTGGATAACTTGTCATGGCAAGAACGACTTGCTTGACGGTATCCCCAGCGCTGACACACGCAACTGCATCAATGGGATGCATGGCATCTTGCACAGTCAAAAGTAAATTACGGCCCAGCTGCCCCCCTGCGTGGTATCGGGCAAAATCAGCGGCATTGAAATTTCTCGCCTGCATCAAAGCCGAGGCCAACGCATCGCCCAAAGCCATCGCAACTACAGCACTGCTGGTCGGTAAAAGATTACATGGATCAGCTTCACAACGCACGGAACCATCCAGCACCGCATCCATTTGGGAGGCCAATCGGCCTGTGATATTTCCCAGTATACCAATAAGGGGCGAATCAAACTGGCGCAACATCGGCACGAGACGGACCAGTTCAGCGGTAGTGCCGCTTTTTGAAATAAGAATCGTCGGATCTCCAAGAGCATAAACACCCAAATCTCCATGAAGAGCCTCTGTCGGATGAAGAAAGACTGCGGGAGTTCCCGTGCTGCACAATGTCGCAGCAATCTTGCGTGCGACAAAACCCGACTTTCCCAAACCGGTCACAACCACTTTGCCGGATTGGTTCAAAATCAAATCGACTGCCTTTAGCAGGTTATCATCGAGCCGATTGGCGGCGGATTGAACAGCTTCAGCTTCACACAACATGGCTGCACGGGCACAGGCGAGTCGAGCCGTTGAAATATCAGCAATAGTTTCGTGGTTTTGCATCATCTTTGAATGCAGTTAAGCAAAGTTAAATATCAGTCCACGAATCGTTTTTCTTTTTAAAGATGGATAATGAGCCCACTTCATCCACCAATTCGAGCCCGTCTGTTTGCTTGGAAATGATATCGGCACGCAGGCGAGCCAGGTCATCCCATTGCGTTGAAAACGGTCTGCTATCGGCCATATCGTGATGAATAATCAAACCGCCGGCGCGAGTCATTTTTCCCCAACGATTATGATCGCGTTTGGCTCCTTCATAGGAATGGTCACCATCAATGAACACAAAATCAAATTCCTGGCCGGCTTGAATCTGGTTGGCGTCACCCACTATCAACTCCACCCTGTTCCTCAGGTTAACGCGGTTAAGAATCCTGGCCAGAGTCGGATCGTCCTGAGGATCAATGTCGATGGAAACCAGTTTGCCATTTCGTCCGACGGCGGCAGCCAACAACACGGTGCTTCCACCATTAAACCGCCCGATTTCAACACCCCGCGGTTCCGGCAGATTTTTAATTGCTCTAAATAGCGCAGCGGCCTCGTCAAAGTCCTGGCGGATAATGCCCCGGCTCATCGGACTCAAAGCAAAAAGCGAAGCGAGATCTTCGAATTGTTCCAGCTTGGAAGGCAGCTTTGCCTTGTTCCAATCGAACAAGTAGGCGCGGTTGAACTCCCGCGCGACATAATCGAAATGATTTCTTCTGAGCGAATCAAGAAATGCATTGGGAGCAAGTTTGACCAGTTGATCACAAAAGAATCTGCCGGAGGATCGGAATAATTTCATAGGTTCAAGGAACGTTGCTTTTGCGGATGAATGAGAAGGACTAACGCGCGGCGGGACGGGTGAAAACTCTGAGGGTTCGTGCGTACGCACTTTCGTATAAATTGCGGATTGGCAGGCGGGCACGCATGGACTTGTCAAGCATCACAAACCAAACCAGGGCCAGACCGCAAACACCGGTCAATCCCGCGCCGGCAGCGGCACCCAGATATCCGGTGAAGTCAGTTGCAATGCCTCGTGCTACCAGCGCGACGGGAAACAAACAAAGGATCAGCAGCAAAACCTTGGCAGCATCGTCCCAAACAAACCTTATGAATGGCCGGTTGAACATCCGGGCGGTGAATAAAGGCAGGAGCCACATGGAAGTAGTCGCGCTGGCAATGAACGTTGCCACTACAATTCCAATTAAGCCGTACATTTTGCCGAGTATAATCGAGAGTCCCAGATTCAAGGCGCCTTCCAGCAAGCGAACGAGGCATTGAGCGCGGACGGCAAGGTTGGCGGAAAGGACGACGCGGTTCGGCATGATCCAGAGTCCCGCAATCATGGTGAATGCCATCGCGAGATCAGTGAACTTCCCGGTATAATTTACCGGGCCAACCCATTTCGTGACAAAGCTGCTGTTGCCCGACCACACACTAAAAGCTGCCACCACGGCCAACCCGGTGGAAAACGTGAATAGCTGGCGATAGGCGGTCAAACCCTCACCCATTTTATTCTGGCCGAACATTTGACCGAGCATGGGCCGGGCATTTTCGCTAATCAGCCAAACCAGTCCCCCGGCCAACTCGTAGAATCTGCCGGTGAGAAGAAAGGAGGTAACGGTTTCGACTGAAACGACTTTTGCGGTAACTGTGCTATCGAGCGAATGAATCACGATACCAGCCAGTCCGCCGAGACTGAACCAAATGCCGAGCCCGCCGATTTGCCGGAACATTTCCCAGGAAGCCAAATGGTATTTTATTTGTAAACCGGGAATCAAACGATAGGTGCGCACTACCGCCATGATGGCGGTAACAAACCTTGAGACCAGATGAGCGATAGCCAGGGAATAAACTCCACAGCCAAATTTCAAGAGGGTTATGGTGAGCACCGTCCGGATGGCGATCAATAAAAGTCCGAGGATATTATCAACGTGCATCTGTTGATTGGCGATCAACAGGGCGGAGAAGGTTTGACTGCCAATCGATAGCGCAGCGCCCAGCACGGAAAGGACCATCAGCAACGTGGCATCGTGCTGCAGAGTTGCCCGAACGGGAAAGAAGTATGGAAAGGCCACTGCCATTCCCACGCCAAGTAGCAGCACTACCAACACAATGAAGTTCTGCGCGAAGAACGCAGTACTGGCCATGCGATTCAGTTTCTCCTGATCCGGTTTTCCACTGAGCCGCGCCGCCTGAATGCGTAATCCTGCCGAGATGCCGACATCCAACAAGGTCAACCAGGTCAGTAATTCCAAGGTCAGGCTGAATACTGCAAATTCTTCACGATCCAAATAATGCAAGGTAAATGGCGTGAGAAAAACTCCGACCAATACATGCAACAGCATCCGTACAGTGCCGGTGCTAATTCCAGCCAAATAATTAAAAGAGCGAGTTTTTGCCATGTTATGTTCCGGATGGTCTGGTCAGGCTTTCCACAGTTTGCAGGTCTTTGCCGGCACTGCTTTTATCACGTTACGGGTATCCACAATGTTCGTGGCCCATTTCGCCAGTTGCTTGTAATTCACGGCATCGTGCGCCGTGGCAATCAGCACCAGATCAAACTCACTGATTAACTCTCGACGCCAGGGGACCGACCTCATTCCTGCCCAGCGTGAATGCTCGCGCGATGGCCGGATGACTGGCACATGCGGATCGTGATAAGCCACGCCCGCGCCGTGCTGGTCCAGAATGTCCATGAGATGATACGTGGGCGATTCACGATCATCGTCCACGTTGGGTTTATAAGCCAAACCGAGAATCAGAATGCGGCTCGTGCTAAAGGGCTTGCCGATGGCATTGAGAGCCTCCCCCACCCGCTTCACCACATACTCCGGCATTGCATTATTGATTTCGCCGGCGAGTTCAATGAAGCGCGTGCTTTGTCCATACTCGCGTGCTTTCCACGTCAGGTAAAACGGATCAATGGGAATGCAATGACCGCCGAGTCCCGGGCCGGGGTAAAAGGGCATGTAACCAAACGGTTTGGTTTTAGCGGCATGGATTACTTCCCAGATGTCAATCCCCATGGCGGCATAAACAACTTTGAGTTCATTAACGAGCGCGATGTTGACACTGCGAAAAATGTTTTCGAGAAGCTTGGTCGCCTCCGCCGCGCGACAGGATGAAACTGGAACTACATTCTTGATGGCCAGCCCATATAATGCCACGGCCTTTTGCAGGCAAACCGGAGTGTAGCCGCCAACCACCTTGGGAATTTCCGCAACGCGACTTGCCGGATTACCGGGGTCTTCACGCTCGGGTGAGAAGGCCAGATGAAAGTCAACTCCGGCACGCAAGCCGGAACCTTTCTCCAGAACTTTACGCAGTTCGTCTTCGGTTGTTCCGGGATAAGTGGTTGATTCAAGCACTACCAGCGTGCCACGCGACAAATGAGGCGCAATGGATTCACCAGTGTTGAGAATATAAGAGATGTCCGGTTCGCGATTTTTATTTAACGGCGTGGGCACACAAATAATCACCGAAGCGACCTCCTTAATGCGGGCAAAATCCGTTGAAGCAACCAGGCGACCCGCACTGACCGCTTTGGCAATCTGTTGCGATTCGATATGTTTTATGTAGCTCCTGCCTTCATTAATGCTGATCACTTTGGCAGGGTCCACATCGAGCCCGATTACTTTTCTCCCGGATAGGGCGAAGTGGAGGGAGAGAGGCAGGCCAACATAGCCGAGGCCGACAATGGCAATATGCATTTTATTCAAAAGTCGAAGGTTCGAGACGCGGTCAGTTAGGATAAACTTTGCGGGCTACTATCAAAGGAGAGCGTTCAGGTCAGGGATCAATCAAAGCCTTGGGCGGATAATTCACTCCGTAAACACCTTCGCTTTTATAACCGTTGCGCGGACTGTAATGATAATAATATTCAAGGCCGCTGCGTGGCGGCAGAAAATTTAGAACGATGCCGGCGGGCGAAAAATTGGCGCGCGACATCAATTCAACCGCCCGGAGAATGGCGCGTTGGGGAGTCTTTCCCGCCCGCACGACGAGACAAATAATATGGGCAAGAGGTAAAATGAGAAAAGTATCGCTCACGGCATTGATCGGAGGGGTATCAATCACGATGTGATCGTATTCCTGCCCGGCTTCCTCGATTAATTTTCTAATGGTATCCCGGCCCAATTCTTCAGCCGGGTTGGGAATCTTCGGCCCCGCCACCAGGATGTGCAGATTGGGATAAGGTGTGGTCTGCACCAGATCAGACAGTGAACTCTCACCGAGCAAATAATTGGTAACTCCGGGCGTTTCCGGGGGACATGAAAAACATTCTCCAACGGCGGGCCGTCGCAAATCCAAATCGATCAGCAGCGTGCGCTTGCCCTCCTGCGACTTGCAAATGGCATGGTTCAAACTAAAAAATGTCTTCCCTTCATCGGGATCGGCACTGGTGAAAAGTAAAATTCGCTTATCAGCATCGCGCCCGAGAATACTGGTGGTGGTGCGCAATGTTCGAAACGCTTCGGAACAAATGGACCCGGGTTCTTTCGCAACCACGTGCAGGCTGTTTCCATTTCTTAATCTTTTGGTTACGGGAATAGCCGCCAAAACTGGCAAACCCAGAACTGCTTCAGCCTGGTCAACTGTTCGAATGGAATTATCAAACATTTTCAGAAGATAAACAATTCCCACGCCGAGAATAAGTCCCACCACCATTGCCAGAGCCGTTACCAGTGAAGTGGAAGGTTTCACTGATTTGCCTGGTTTCCCTGCTGGCTCGACCACGGCAATGCTTGTTTTTTCAAGCCCCTTACTCACGTCCGTTTCCTTCAATCGTTTCAACACGGATTCATATAACGCGCGATCCGATAGAACATCCCGCATCAACACATTGAATTGAATTCCCTTTTTATCAAGTTCGAGGGATTCCCATTGCACTTCCTTCAAAGCGTTGGCAAAGCTGTTCTCCCGGGCCAGTGCCACTTCGTATGAGGATTGGATTAATTTAGGTGCGCTAAGAGCCAGATGCCTTAAAGCGGCTTTCAAGTCATCCAATTGTTGTTGGGCTTGCACCATTTTTGGATACTTGGGCTTGTAACGCAATGAGAGCGTCGCCACTTGGGCTTCTTGTTCCACAACTTTCCGCCGAATCTCCGAAGTGGCTGGATCTTGTAAAACACTCGATAGGGTCAATATGGCATCCGGCTGGTTGGTTAAATTCTGGATTTGTTTAAGATCAGCTTCAAATTGGAGGCAATCCGCCTTCGCCGCAGTATATTTTAGATTCAACCCCTTGAGCTTTTCGACGATAATATTTTGCCGCTCCTCCAGGGAAACTGTCTGATTCAATTCCTTATAAGCCTGAAGCTTTTTTTCAGAGTTCTCGAGTTTGTCTCTCAGTTTGCCAGCTTCATCATATAATAATTCATTGGCTGCCTTCGTGGCGCCGAAACGTTGATCCAGGTTTTGGCTGATAAACTCTTGTGCGACTGAATTCGCCAACTTCTGCGCCATCTCAGCACTGGGATGAACCACCGTCAGATCAATAAGACGCGTTTCAGGCCGCAGCTTGGCAGTGATCATTCCCGACAGAGCACCCGCCAACCTGGCTTCTGATAGATTCGTGGGAGAGTTCGGGAGGAACAACGGCTCTGAAGCCAGGTGATTGCTTTTGACCACCCGCTGCAGCACGCTGCTGTTTTTGATACTCTGAATGATGGTATTAACGACTTCACTTGCCCGCAGGTCCTGGCGCGACACATCTTCAATACCAATCAACTTTTGCTCCTCTTGATCCACTTGCAACACAACTTTCGCGAGATAATTGGTGGGCATCCTGCGCGCATAAATAAAACCCAGCGCCCCCATCGCCAGCGATAGCATGAGAATAAGCCACCATTTCTCGATAAGAGCTTGAAATAGTTGCCGTCCATTCAGTGAACTCGCTGGCTCGCTGGCTTCGGGCGGATTGGGCAAGGCATATCTCATGATTTAAAAAAGGGATTGGCCCACTTCGATGGCGTCCTCCGCCTGGATTTCCAACATTTTAACATTCTTATGCTTCGCCATGGCTGCCGCATCCACCCGCAAAATTGTCTCCTTGCCATTCATAACCCGTTTGACGCGAATATTATTCCCCTTGGAAAAGACGGTATATCCGCCCGCCATGGAAAGTGCCTGGAGCAGATTCAAGCTTTCGTTTTCAGGTATGGAATAAAAGCCGGGCAGCTTCACCTCTCCCATCACCGAGAATCGTCGCTTGGCATATTCAGCGACGGTCAGCGAAACATGCGGGTTGAACAAATAATCCCTCGCCAGTATATCCCGAATCAAAGAACGCGCTTCTTCCAGTGTTTTACCGCCAACAGAGATCGGCCCCACCAGGGGTAAAGTCAGGATGCCGTCGTTATCAATGCGCACACGCGAATTCAATTCCTCTTCCTGATAAACCTTCAGTTCAAGCATGTCGCCTGGCGTGAGTCTGGGCTTCTCGGTTGGCGTTCCCTTTATCCTTTGCGCCGCAACCTGTTCGGATTTGTTTTCTGCCGAGGCATTTGTTCTTAATGCTTGTGCGCTGCCACTTGGCGCTAATCTTGAAGTTGCAAAATTTCGTTTGTCTGGTTGTGTTTTTTCAGAATATTCCCGTGCTCGATTAGGTTGAGTGGTTTCAACTGATTGAAAAGAGTTCGCATCATAATTTTGAAAGGCGTTAGATTGCAATGAGGTGCAACTGCAGCAAACCAGACAGGGTGCCAGCATCAAAAAAAGACGGAACATAAAGGATGGGTTCATGAATCTGTGCCTGAGAACTCAGACGCCAACGGTTTCCGAGGCTGGGTTTTCAACTGTCGTTGCCAAATTGACATCAACAGAAATTGGAAGTTCGATTCCAGGTAATCGTCGAACAATTGCCGGTTGTTTCTCTCCGTGGTGGAGTCGTTCTGAAGCCATTCCATTTGCTGGCGCTGTGTCCGCTTCTCCACTCCCCAAATGCGGACTATATTCCGGGACAGCTTTTCTAATCATCAACTTCAATTGATTCGGATTTAAATTGTGCAAGTTACTTTGCAAAGTTTTCAGATGTTCCAGAATGCGCGCCAAAGGAGACGGCTCGGTGATGAACCGGAGAATTTTAGGATGGTTCGTAGGTGCCAGATTTTCCGCATCATGCTGCAATTCTTCGAATAATTTTTCCCCGGGACGCAAACCAATATACTCGATTTCAATATCCTCCAGTTTGAATCCGCTCAATTCGATGAGTTGCTTGGCGAGATCTGCAATCTTAATTGGTTTTCCCATGTCCAAAACAAATATTTCGCCGCCAGAACCAATGGCACCGCTTTGCAGCACGAGACTGACTGCCTCGGGAATGGTCATAAAATAACGGGTAACATCGGGATGTGTAACCCGGACCGGACCGCCCGCTGCAATTTGACGTTTAAAAATGGGAACCACGCTGCCAGAGGAGCCGAGCACGTTGCCAAACCGGACGGCCATGAAACGGGTCCGATTTGGTTGGCTGGCATGAAGTGCCTGCACAAACAGCTCAGCCAGGCGTTTGGTAACTCCCATAACGCTGGTGGGATTGATGGCTTTATCCGTCGAGATCATCACAAAACGTTCGACGGAAAATTCCAGTGCCAGTTCAGCCAATTGAACAGTCCCGATTGTGTTGTTTTTTAATGCCTCACAAGGTTGATGCTCCATCATGGGAACATGCTTATGAGCCGCCGCGTGAAAAATCACTCCAGGACGGGTTTGTTTGAAAATCTGGTGCATGCGGGCGCGATCTACCACATCCCCCACAATGGGTTGAATGATGGAACCTCTGCCCATTTCGATCAGTTCCTGCTCGATCTGAAACAGTTGCACCTCTGACTGATCGACCAGCACAATGCGCCGAGGCTTGAATTGAGCAATTTGCCGGCAAAGCTCGCTACCAATACTCCCCCCGGCTCCGGTCACCATAATCACCCGGTCTGAAAGGTATTGCTCAATATTTTTCTTTTCCAGTTGGATTGGTTCGCGTCCCAGCAAGTCTTGAATCTCAACCGGCCGCAGGTGACTGACGCTGACCTCTCCCATGGCTAATTGGTGTAGCGAAGGCACGGTGGTAAACTTTAGATGTGCCTGTTGTAGAAATTTTACAATTTCCCTTATTCGGCGTGCCGGTGCTGACGGCATGGCAATGACTATTTCATCCAAACGCAGCCTTGAGCGCGCATCGGCCAAGCTTTCCGGAGTGCCGATTACTGGAATAGTATGCACGCACGAGTGCCTTTTATGAGGGTCATCATCAAAAACGGCAACCGGTTGCATGCCCAATCCCGGTTTACTTATCAGTTCCCGGATCAAGGCCGCTCCCGCGTCACCTGCGCCGATGATGCCGATGCGGCGGTTTCGCTTTTGCGGCTTATTTTCCAAAGAGCGATGTCGTTCCCGGATCAGGCGAAAGACCAAGCGGCTTCCTGATAGGCCACCAAAGGCCAAAAGAAAATCTTCCAAGAGAATACTTCGCGGCGGCAGACTTGCAGCAAAATCATAGTACCAGAGCACGAGCAAAAAGCAGAATGGAAAGGCCAATCCATAAAATAGCCGACGCAAGTCGGGAATGCTGAAATAGCTCAAAAGCCCGGCGAATTGGCCGATGAGCAGAAGTGAGGCTAATTGGAATGGCACAACGAACAAAATTTGCCGGGGAATTAGTTGCATTTCGTACAGCGGAATCGCGAACTCGAACCGGAGCAAATAGGCCAGCCAAAGGCTGCTGACCAACACCAGGCCGTAGATCAGCACAACTGACAGAATTCGTAAGTATCGCAGCTTATAGATGTCCATGGGCTTTATATAGAACGCCGTTTTTCGGGTTAAGCGGGTGGTATCAAGCTTGCTGAGGCCCGCCTCCAATGGACGGGCCGCTTTTTCGAACGATCATCTTGCTTCAGATATCTTGGCAGAAGTCCTTGGAAGCAAGGTTTGCAGAATAATTTTCGAGTCCTGCCACAGGTTTGCTTTCCGGGCATATTGCAGGTTCAATTCAATTTTCCGGGGCACGCAATAGCTGAGATAAAAACTTTCCACGTCTTCAACCGATTTGAGCAGCTCTTCTTCGTTTCGAAATTCCAGTGTGGCCAAATCGGTAATGCCCGGCTTAAGAGCCAGAACTTTTCTTTGTTCGGACGTATAACGGTCAACATATTTGGAAACCTCCGGGCGGGGACCAACCAAACTCATTTCTCCTTTGAAAACATTCCAAAGTTGCGGCAGTTCATCCATTTTTGTTTTACGAAGGAAACGTCCAACCATGGTAATGCGAGGATCACCGTTTCGCGTGACACTCAGGCCAATTCGCTCGGCATTTACAATCATGGTCCTGAATTTCCAGATACGGAATATCTCCCCATGAAAGCCCACCCGCGGTTGACGAAAAAATACCGGGCCGCCATCAGAAACTTTTACTACCACGCCAATTAACACCAACAGTGGGCTGAGCACCATTAAACCCAGGAAGGAAAAAAGGAGATCGTAAAAGCGTTTTAAGAAATTTGCTCTCATTATCAACCCGGCTCCTTGAACTTAAACCACTTCAAAACTGCCCGCTTACGGTTTGCACCCACTAGTGATTGATTGAAGATTTCCGGTGATAGTCTCCTGCAACTTGGGAAGGGGCATTTTTGCTGATGCTTTGACATGCCCTGCAATTATCCTCTTGAGTTGATCGCAGACATATTCAATTTCTGGCCCGGTCATTCCGGGGAAAATTGGAAGGCTGATAATTTCCGGATAAAGCCGGGCTGCCTGCGGCAAATCCTCTGATTGAAAGCCGTAAGTATCTCGATAGTAGGGGTGCATATGGAGCGGCAACCAATGCACGCTTGTCCCGATGCCGGCTTTTTTTAATTCGGAAATGATTTCGCCGCGATCCAATGTGAGCTGTTCCAATTTCAACCGGATGACATACAAATGCCACGAGTGATTTCGATTGGGGTGTTCCGTCGGTAGAATAAGTTCATCCACTGCGCCCAATAATTCCGCGTAGCGATTTGCCAATTGCATCCGTTGATGCCGTAGCAGGTCTGCCTTGCGCAATTGATGTAAACCAATCCCTGAAGCGATATCGGTCAGGTTATATTTGAAACCGGGCGCGATGATCTCGTAATACCAGGAGCCTTCGGAAGTAAATCGTTTCCACGCATCTTTTGAAATTCCATGCAAGGACATGGTCCGCATGCGGTCGGCGTAATCGATCCGGTTGGTGCAAGCCATGCCACCCTCGCCGGTTGTGATGGTTTTATTCGCATAGAACGAATAGCAACTAATATCAGCAGCGGTGCCAACAGATTGCCAGGGTGCATTAGCATCCAACCGATAAAATGCCGGACAGCAGTGAGCTGCGTCTTCGATTATCTTTAAATTGTAGCGTTGTGCCAGCGTTGCCACTCCCGCAACGTCGCCCACCTGGCCACCATAATGGACTGGTATAATGGCGGTTACTTTTTCCCCACGAGTCAGGGCGGTTTGAATCCTTAACTCCGCATCCGCAACGTCCATATTGAAATCTGTCGCCTGGCAATCAACCAGAATAGGCTTGGCATTGAAGTAGCGGACGACCTCAGCCGTGGCGGCAAAGGTCATCGTTGGAACCACCACGGACATACCGGCTTCCAAACCAATCGCTTCAAGTGCAAGGTGAAGGGCGGCCGTGCAAGAGTTCACGGCGACAGCGTGTTGATGCCCCAAGTACCGCGCAAACTCTGTTTCAAATTTTTTTGTCTTCGGACCGGTCGTCAACCACCCGCCTTTCAATGTATCCACCACTTCATCAATTTCCTCCAAGCCAATGCTCGGTTTATGAAATGGAACGGTCAGCATAATTTCCTTGAGTTGACGAAAATGTGATTCGGCAGACAGTTAAACTGTCACCCGAAATTCGAGTTGCGTGGCAGCGATGAAGCCGGATTAAACGACTGCCGGGGCTTGGATGGAATCCGAAGTCTTTTTCTCCGGAGGAGGCGAGCCAATCAAATTGCGTTTATACCAGTCCAAGGCTACATCCAGACCTTCCTCAACGGTGTGAGTCGGCGCGTAACCAAGCAAGGTTCGCGCCTTGGTGATGTCCGCCTCGGAATGAAGAATATCGCCAATTCGAAATACCTGGTGCTCTGGCTTATAATCTCGGAGATGCGGGTAGTCTGGCAACAATTTGGAACGCAGCATCTCGAATAATTCCAACAAACTAGTGCGGTCGTTCAGCGCCACATTAAACTCCTGGCCAACTGCTTCCGGATTAGGGCTCGTCGCAGCCAGCAGGTTGGCTTGAACCACGTTGGCGATATAGCAAAAATCGCGACTGGTAGAGCCATCCCCGTTGATGACAGTAGCTTCATTCTTAATCATGGTGGCTACCCAACGCGGAATAACGGCGGCATAAGGGCCATCGGGATCCTGGCGCGGACCGAAAACATTGAAATAGCGCAAGCCGATGGCTTCCAATCCGTAGATTCGCGCAAAGACATCTGCGTAGAGTTCATTGATGGCTTTGGTCACCGCGTAAGGCGATAGGAGGCGGCCTGCTTTGCCCTCGATTTTGGGCAAATCTGGCGCATCTCCATAAACGGCGCTGCTGGATGCATATACGAACCGCCGCACTTGCTGTTCACGCGCTGCCTCGAGCACATTAAGAAATCCAGTGACATTATTGTCATTACTGCCGATGGGATCTTCGATTGACCGGGGCACCGAACCTAAAGCCGCCTCATGCAATATATAATCAACGTTTTCACATGCCTGATGGCAGGTTTTCGAATTTCTGATGTCGCCCTCAATGAAACGGAAATGGGACCGGGTGGCGGACGGCACCAAGGATATAACTTCATTCAAGTTGCGCCGCTTGCCAGTCGAAAAATTATCGAGGCCCACCACGTTCTGGTTGGCATTGAGCAAAGCTTGAAGCAAGTTCGAGCCAATAAAGCCAGCCACGCCAGTGACCAGCCAGGTTCGAGGTTCGCTTTTTAGGCGTTCTAAAAGTTCAGTATAAGCGCTCACAAGATGAGATAAGCTGTAAAATGTATCCGGACGACATTTCGATTGAATTACCGGACGACGAGACGCAGACAGGGCTCCGCACTTGGTTGTTTTCTCCAGCCTCCTTTAAATATTTGAACCGTCCCGAGACCAGGTGATTACGAGAGCAACTCGCGAGGCAATGGTTGCTTCTCCACGACTACCGAATCCAAACTGAAATCCACGGAGCTGTTCCGGCCAAGGATATCGAGCAACACCTGCACTCGTTGCTTTGCTGGCAGGAAGCGAAGAACCACTCCCTGCAAACCGAACATTGCCTCGCTGGTGATCGTGACCAGGTCCCCGGCACGAGGAACTTCGGGCGACAACTCGAGCTGGCTCCCTGCAAAACTTCGACGTAATTCTTCAATTACATCATCAGGTATCGATGGATAACGATCACCGAAATGAACAAGGCCGCTGACTCCCCGAGTATGTTTGACTTCATCAAACAGCATATTAAATGCAAAGCGCGCAAAAACGTAATTAGGAAACAAGGATTCCGTCATCCAAACCGGACCCCGGCGGGTGGCCTTGCGCGAGCGCAGACGCGGGTTAAAAACTTCCACAACTGCAAGCTGGCTCAAGTTGGCCGCAGCAATATGTTCATGCTTTGGCTTTGAGCGAATGCAATACCAGGCTTGCTGCTGCTTGGAAACGACGGCCGGGATGCAACCTTTTTCCTCTGTATCTTCAGTGACCATTCTCTTTTCTACCGGCAGCACATTAGAGAACAGCGGCAATCCCCACAATCAGGCAGGCACCTGAATTTTCCTTAAGGGAAAGTCTGTTGCAGCATGATGGATTCCCCTACTTCAGGCATCGGGCATTCCACTATTAATTTTATTGAAATAGATATCCAAAAAAATGTTCTGCCAATGTTCTGCACGCAGTTTTTTTGAATTTGTGAATAAATTAATGGCAAAATTGACCACTTTAATCTTGCGATTTTTGTATCAATCAGCACTCTATTGGTGCCTTCAGGCGAATCTTTACCGGGGCCATCATTCGGGAGTAACCACCATCACAAGAAGGTGTCCGCAAAAAGCCAGAGCTATTGCTGTAGAAAGGAGAATTGAATTCTTTCCACAGCACAACTGCCATGAGTCAACTTGCCGAATTAAACAAGGGCAATTCCATCCTGCCTGCAAAAGAGGAACAAACTTTCACGAATATCACGCCCGCCGAACCGATGCAATTGGAGGAGTTGTTAACGCGAACAAATCGGGAACTAAAACTGCGCCTGGAAGAACGGGCCCTGGAGCTCGCCAAGGCCAATAAACAATTGCGCGAAGAAGCGAGGAAGCGCAAACACATTGAAGTCGCGCTGCATGAAAGCGAACAGCGCTTCATCTCCTTCATGAACCATAGTCCCCTCATGACTTTCATAAAGGATGATAAGGGCCGCTATATTTACGGGAATAAGCGTTGGCAATCAGTCTTTGGCAAGGGACCGGCCAGTTCGGGGGACAGAACAGATTTTGATTTGTATCCCCACGAAATCGCCTTAAGGATTCGCAAAGAAGACCGGGACATTCTCACCGTTGGAAAAAATTCTGAAACCGTCCGCACCCATATTTCCAGCAAAGGTCAGACCAATTCGTGGTTGACCGTTAAATTTCCTTTTATGGATCCCCGTGGACGGCCTTTTGTCGGGGGCGTCGCGGTGGATATTACCGAACGAAAGCGGGCAGCAGCAGCGCTGAAAGCACATGCTGCCCAGCAGGCGGTGATTGCTGAGTTCGGACAACATGCCCTGACGGATGCAAGCGCCCAGTCTTTGATGGATGAATCAGCAATCCTGGTTAGTGCGACTTTGGGAGTGGAGTTCTGCGCCGTTATGGAACTTCTTCCCGAAGAAAATGCACTATTACTAAAATCAGGAGTGTCCATAAAAGGCGGGCTCATTGGACATACTACGATCAAAGTAAATGATCAATCCCACGAAGAATATGTCTTGAACCGGCGCAAGCCGATTCGCGTTGAGAGTCTTTCCGCCATGACACGCTTTAAGCCATGCAAATTACTGCTGGATCATGGAATGGTGAGTGGCATGGATGTCATCATTCCCGGCCTGCATAAGCCCCTGGGAATTCTAAGCGCTTATACCGGAACGCCACGGGTTTTTAGCAGGGATGAAATGCATTTTCTGCAAGCCATCGCCAACAGCCTGGCGGCAGCAATTGAACAGCGCCGGGCAAACTGGGCCTTGCGGCAAAGCGAAAATAATCTGGCCGATTTTTTTGATAATGCGCCATTGGGACTTCACTGGCTGGGGCCCGACGGCCGCATTTTACGCGCAAACAAAGCCGAACTACGCATGCTCGGCTATAAGCCCGAGGAATATATCGGGCAGCACATTTCCAAGTTTCATCTCGACCAGGACGTGATCAACGACGTGCTCGCCAAACTCGCCACCAATCAAATTCATAATTACGAAGCGCGGCTCCGCTGCAAGGATGGAACAACCAAACATGTGCTGACCGACCTTAACGTGCTTTGGGAGGAAGGCCGTTTCGTTCATGCGCGTTGTTTCTCCCGCGATGTCACAGATCGACGCCAGCGAGAAAGACAAATACTTGAGATTAGCGAACGCGAACAGCAACGCATTGGCCAGGATCTGCATGACGAATTGTGCCAGTATCTTGCAGCCATCAAATTTAAGTGCGGCTTTCTGAAGAGAAAACTGACCCGGAAATCGACGGACCAGATGCGCGAGGCGGGATTGATTGAGGAAATGCTCAACCGGGCAATTGACCAGGCCCACAGTCTGGCGCGCGGTCTTTGTCCGGTCCAACTTGATGCGAATGGATTGACATCCGCGTTAAAGGAATTAGCCACGCATTTAGGGAGTGTTTATCAATGCCATTGCAGTTTCCAAATCAAAAAGCCGGTATTGGTTCATGACAATATAGTTGCCATTCACCTTTACCGAATTGCCCAGGAGGCCATGACCAATGCCATCAAGCACGGCAAGGCGTCCAAAATCATTGTCAGCCTGATAGTCAAAGGTGAACGGCTTATTCTTTCAGTGGAAGATAATGGCGTTGGCTTTGCTCCAAATAAGTTCAGCCAAACCGGCATGGGTTTGCACTTAATGAAATATCGGTCGCGATTTATTGGCGCTACCTTGGATATCAGTTCACGGCCAAAATCTGGCACCATTTTAACCTGCACCCTCGTACGCCCCAATCCTCCCACCACAAATCAGAAATGAGTGCAAAAAAAATAACACCGCAAAAAAAGAAATATCAAATCCTGCTTGTGGATGATCACCCCATCATGCGGGAGGGATTTACCCAGTTGATTAATCACCATCCCGACCTGCACGTCTGCGCCCACGCCGGGAATGCAGCCAAGGCGCTGGATAGCCTTACAACCTTCAAGCCGGACCTTGCGATTGTGGATATCGCGTTGAACGGAACGAGCGGCATTGAATTGATCAAGAACATCCATTCCCGATGGCCGGAGCAGTTGATTCTGGCACTTTCCATGCATGAGGAATCCGTGCATGGTGAACGCGCCTTGCGGGCCGGAGCCCGGGGTTATGTGATGAAAAACGAGGCAACGGAAGAAATTATGAGGGCCATCCGTGAGGTGTTGAAGGGTGAAGTTTACTTAAGCAAGGAAATGCGATCCATAGTTGTGCAAAAGTTTCTTAACGGCGAACAAAATAATGGCCGATCCGGTATTGACCAACTCAGTGATCGGGAATTGGAAGTCTTTCAACTCATTGGCGGTGGCCGCAAAACCAGCCAGATCGCCGCGGAACTTCATTTGAGCGTCAAAACCGTGGAAACCTACCGCGCGCATATTAAAGAAAAGCTTAATCTCCGGGACGGCATGGAACTGGTTCGCCATGCCATTCAATGGATGGGAAATCATCAATGATCAGGAGACGACGCGAAAGCGACTTCCGCTCAGGCGTGATTACATATCGACAAACTTCACGCCTAGTTAAGTCCACGAGCTGAGAGCAAGGGCTTGGATGACGAGGGCTTGACACCTTTTCGTCCCAATGGCACCAGACTGGGAACCGTGGAATTAGTTTGTCTATTCCCCTGCTTTTCCAACCACTTGCTCATGGAAGCAATTGTAGGAAAGCTAAATATGTCCCGCAGGATTGCCTCTATTTCACCAAATTTTCCCAGCCGGGCAATCAATTGGGTTGCACTTAGTGAATTACCTCCGAGTTCAAAAAAATTGTCCTTAATACTTATCTGCTTCATTTTGAGCACCTCACACCAGATACCGGCCAGGGCAATCTCCGTAGCAGTGCCGGGTGGAACGAATTTTTTTTCCACGGGCGAGGCATCCGGTTGAGGCAACGCTTTACGGTCCATCTTGCCATTGGGGGTAAGTGGCAGAGCATCCAATGTAACAAAAGCTGAAGGAACCATATAATCCGGCAAATGCTCGCCAACAAAGGCGCGCAGTTCAAATGCAGTCGCGGCTGGCATTTGCTGAGGCACGATATAGGCCACGAGACGTTTGTCACCTGGAGACCATTCTTTGGCAGTTACTATCAAATTGCGTACGTTTGGATGCCGTCGCAATACAGTTTCAATTTCACCCAGTTCAATGCGGTAGCCGCGAATCTTCACCTGATTATCCATCCGCCCCAAAAATTCGATTTTCCCATTGGGTTGATACCGGGCCAAATCACCGGTTTTATAAAGTCGTGCTCCAGCCGCTGAACTAAATGGATCGTTAATAAATTTTTCTGCCGTCATTTTATCGCGATTTAGATAGCCGCGCGCCAATCCGAATCCCCCAATGTGCAATTCTCCCGGGACACCCACCGGCACCGGTTGAAGCCGCTGATTCAAAACATAGAATTGAGTATTGGCGATTGGTTTCCCGATCAGCGGCGTTTCAACTTTTTCCAGCTTTGAAGCCGCCGACCAGATGGTAGTTTCAGTAGGACCGTACATGTTCCAAAGCGATTTGCACTTTGGCAAAAGCTGCTTCACCAAATCGTCCGACCACGCTTCACCGCCACATAAAATTTTCAGGTCAGGTTTGCCCGGCCATCCGGATTCCAACAGCAGCTGCCAGGTTGTTGGGGTGGCCTGTAGAACGGTAACTCCAAATCGGACCAATTGAGCAGCCAATCGCTTTCCATCCATTGCTGTTTCAGTTTTAGCAATTACCACTCTCGCGCCAACGGTCAACGGCAGCCATAATTCCAAACCGGCAATATCAAAGGACAAAGTGGTGACCGCTAATAATACATCGGTTGCATTGAGGCCCGGTTCACGACTCATGCTGGTTAGAAAATTTACCAAGGCTAGATGTGAAATCTGGACTCCCTTGGGCTGGCCGGTCGAACCGGATGTAAAGAGGACGTAAGCCAGATTCTCAGGTTGGACTTCAACCTGCGGGTTTTCTTCGTTCTTTTCATCAATGGCTGTAAGCTCCGGATCCAGACATATGACGGTTGGGTTTTGTGCCGTCAAATTTCCTGCATTGGGAGGCACGGCTTGAGTCAATTCTTCCAAAAGAGATTGTTGGGTTAAAATTATGGCGGCTCTTGCATCTTGAAGAATGAAAGCCCGACGCTCTCGAGGATAATTTGGATCCAGCGGAACATAAGCACCACCCGCTTTAAGAATGCCTAACAGTCCGACCACCATTTCCAAGGAGCGCTCGACACATAAGCCGACCAATGTTCCCGCCTTGACTCCCTGTTTTACCAAATAATGAGCCAGACGGTTCGCCCGCTTATTGAGTTCGGAATAGGTCAATTGCCGGTCTTCAAAAATCACCGCTACCGCTTGAGGATTAAGTTTAACCTGTGCCTCAAATAACCGGTGAAAACATTGATTTTCTGGAAATTTGACCGCTGTATCATTCCATTCCAGCAGCAAACGTTTTCTTTCATTTTCATTCAGGATAGGAAAAGCCGAAATAGGCAGTGCGGGATTGGCCATCATTTCGCCAAGCAAGGTTTTCCAATGACCGAGCCAGGATGCTAACGTACTGGCATCAAACAGGTCCGTGTTGAAGCGGCATTCGATACGAAGGTCGTGGTCAGAGTCCAGAAGGTCGAAGGTCAGGTCAAAAATATTAAAACCTTTTGGCGGCAGAATAATTTCCGATTCCAATTCTTCAAAGTGAATCCCACCGGTAACCCGAACAACATTGAAAGTCATGGAAACGAGAGGCACGCGGCTCGGGTCACGGGGCAAATTCAATTTACTGACCAGGCTGCCAAAGGTGAAATGCTGGTGCTCATAAGCATCAAGAACGAGCCGCTTTATTGATTTAAGATAATCCTTGAAAGAAGGATCGCCGTCACAGTTACTTCGGACGGGCAGCAGATTTACGCAATGACCAATTAATGCCTTGTTGTCTTGAGCACTTCCGTTTTGCGCGGCAATTTGTCCAGCGGCGGGAACGCCCACCGTGAGGTCAACCTGTCCAGTCAGGCGATAAAGCCAAACGTTGAAACTCGCCAGGAGATAATTGAAAAGCGTGCATCCCTGCTGAGTGCTGGCTTGTTTCAATGACTGGTAGAAAGTGGAATCAAGGACGAGGCTTCTGGTGGCGGCGCGATACGTTTTTTGGGGTGGGCGCGGACGATCGGTTGGCAAATCCACCGGAATGGGCGGTTTAGCGAATTGCTGCAGCCAATAAGCTTCTGCCTCCTCAATTTGTTCACAACTTTCCGGAGCCTGCTGCCATTGAATATACTCGCTGAACTGCATGGCAGGTTGAAGCTGGGCAGGCCCGGCTTGAATTTCGGCTGAGTAAAGACGGCTCACCTCATTCAGCACAACGCCGATTGACCAGCCATCCATTACGATGTGATGCGAAGCCAGGAGAAGAACATGATGAATATCTGAAAATTTGATGGCCTGTCCCCGGATCAACGGACCGTTCACCAGATCAAACTTGGTTTCATCTTCCAAGCTTACAACTTTGGCAAATTTTTCCTCCTGTTCAGCGTTGCTCAACGAAGAAATATCCAGAGTGTGAATGTTCAGTTCGAATTTTGGCAAAATTTTCTGACCCGAGCCATCCGGAAGAAATGTGGCACGTAAAGCATCGTGACGGTCAACTACCTCCGCCAGCGTTTGAACAAGTTTTTCCAGATGCAATGAACCTCGCAGATGGACTAGAAATACCTGGTTGAATGAGCGCGAGGCATCATCGCCCAGTTGCGTGGCCAGCCACAGTTCCATCTGCGCTTCGGTCATGGGCAGAGTGACGGCTTCTTTTGATTCTTTGCCAGCGTTTCTCTGCAGAATTAATGGAGGAGATATGGCTGATGGCGCAGGAACATCAGGCATTGCTTCTGCCGGCAATTGTTTATCGAAATATCCAGCCAGATCATTCAGTGTCGGCACATCTTCCAACAGTTGTCGGAATGATACTTTGATTCCAAGTTTGTGTTCAAAGGCCTGACTGGCCTGGGCCAGGAACAATGAATCAAAACCCGCTTCCAAGAAAGTAGTTGCCGGGCCAAGACTGGCGAGGTTTGCGCCCGAGAGTTCCTGCAATTGCGCGAGGAGCGTGGCCTTAATCCGATCTTTCCGGGAAAGGGTGGTGGGAGTTGCCGCATTGGGCTGCTCCACGTCAAGCAAGGGGGATTCCGGCTGTGGCACGGGCGACACTTCAGTTGTGGGCCGGAGAGCGGTCTGCATGACTGGCTCGGCCCAGAACCGTTTGCGTTCGAAGGGATAGGTGGGCAGCGACACGCGCTGGCGCTTTTCGTGTTGATAAAATCCACCCCA
>JAQGPC010000003.1 GCA_028293285.1 Pedosphaera sp. | reverse complement strand
AAGAACTATCGCTGCTTGGGTTTGGAGGAACTTGGCGGCAAAGCGCATTCTCCCAACGTTTAACTTCAGTCACAGTCGATGAGGAACAATTGGGACGCCAGGCGGTAAAACTTCTCGGCGAAATGCGCCATGGAGAGCGGCCCTTGAACGATGTGACAGACATTTTCATCCCTTTGGGTCTGAGTGCGGGGGAAACGTTGGGACTGAATGCAAGGGAACCAGATCCAGTGCGGGAACGATAAGGACGAGAGTTTCAGTCCCATCGAAGCGTCGGCACAATTGCGCTCTTGGTCGCTTCCCCTGAAGCGGAGGTCGCCAGGGCTTCATTGGTTTGTTCGAGGGAAAAGCGATGAGATACCATTTCCGCGAATGGAAACTGGTTTGGCGTGGCACGAAGAAAATCAACGGCCATTTTCATGTGCCGCGGTTCACTCGACCAGGAGCCGAACACGCTGAGCTGTTTGCGCGTCACAATGTGCGGATTCCAAGCCACGGTCCCGGCATCACAATAGTGACCCAAGACTAAATACTTCCCGCCGTCGCGACACATTTCCATTCCTTCCACGACCGCTGGGGGCATTCCGACACATTCGAGGACCACATCCGCACCGTAACCGCGCGTGAAGTCGCGAATCGCAGCAATGCGTTCGGCGGGAGTGCGCACTTGATCGATGTCGATGACGTGATCAGCCCCAAAACGTTCCGCCATTTCGAGGCGATGTTTTGGCGCGCCGATGACAATGACCTGGCTCGCTCCTGCACTTTTGGCAACCGCCAAAGCCGCGATGCCCACCGGCCCCGCGCCTTGCACAACCACGATGTCGCGCAGACCAATGCCAGTGCGTTCGACTCCATGTAATGCCGTGTTCAAAGCACAGCCCGCGCCGATGACCGACTCGGTCCGCAGATCGTCCGGCAATTTGAAAATGGTCGAACGCGGTTTGAGATAATGAAATTCCGCGTAGCCGCCGAGAAAATGTGGCGCGTGATTGCACGGCTGGCTGATGCCATAAGCCCGACGATTCACGCAACGAGTTGGAATGCGCTTTTCCGCGCAGTAAAAACAGACGCCGCAGGTCAATCCGGGGCTCCACGTTACGCGATCGCCAACCTGCAGCGGTTGATCTGACCAATCTCTTTCAATGCCATCGCCCAACGCCTCAATGCGTCCGACGGTTTCGTGGCCGAGAATCACGGGCAGCGCAATAGTCAGCTCCCCTTTCCATAAATGAACATCAGTGCCGCAAATGCCGGCCATTTCAGTGCGGACGAGGATGGCACCTGGTTCTGGCCGCGATGGAACTTCGTAATTACGCAAAGCCAGCGGCGCTTTAAATTGTTCGAGGACTGAAGCTTTGGCGGTGGTCATAAAAATGTGAATTGATCGTTACAAAGTGTGCTAGAGAAGAATCGAAACGTGTTTTGTATCGAGAAAACTTTCGAGCCCCTCGGTTCCAAGTTCCCGGCCCCAGCCGCTTTGCTTCATACCGCCGAAGGGCGCATTGCTCGTTGTCGGAACGCCATCGTTGATTCCAATGATTCCTGCTTCCAGGTTTTCCATCAGGCGAAAAGTCCGGCTCATATCCCGGGTGAACGCATAGGCACTCAAACCATACTTTGTAGAGTTTGCACGTTCGATTGCCTCCGCCTCAGTATCGAAAGGAGTGATCGCGGCCAGGGGTGCAAACACTTCTTCCGTCACGCAACGAACATCGTGTGGCACGTCGGCCAAAACTGTTGGTTCAAAAAAGTAACCGGAACGGGCAGGTCGTTTTCCACCGCAGAGCAACTTCGCGCCTTTCTTGATTGCATCAGCCACGTACGCCTCGGTGTTCTTGACCGCTTCCTCGTTCATCAAAGCGCCAATTTGAACATCTGGCTCAAGGCCATCTCCAACTTTCAATGCCTTGGTTTTCTCTACGAACAATTTTACGAATCGTTCGTAGATACCGCGTTGGACGTAAATGCGATTTGCCGCGACACACGATTGGCCGGTGTTTCGAAACTTCGCCATCATTGTGCCCTCCACGGCTTTTTCCAAATCAGCGTCGTCGAACACGAGAACGGGAGCCAATCCGCCGAGTTCCAGCGAGAGCGGCTTTATATTTTTTGCCGCTCCTGCGATCAATTTCTGACCGACTTCGGTGGAGCCGGTGAAAGTGATTTTGCGCACGAGCGGGTTATCCAAAAACTCTTTCGCAATTTCGGAAGCAGAGCCGCAGACGAGTTGGAACACTCCGCGCGGTAACTTCACCGCATCACATGCCTCGGCAAAGGCAACGTTGCAAAGCGGCGTTGCGCTGGCAGGCTTCAAGATGACCGGACAACCGGCGGCCAATGCCGGCGCGATTTTTCGCACACCCAACATGAGTGGGAAATTCCACGGGCTGATTGCCGCCACGACGCCAACGGGAGTCTTGACCACCAGATTTCGTTTGCCATCAGTCTGATGTGGAATAATGCGTCCGTAACCGCGTCGACCTTCCTCCGCAAACCAGCGCAAGTGATCCACCGCAACGTTGACCTCGATAACGCTTTGCGCGAGCGGTTTCCCACATTCCATCGTCATTACGCGGGAAATTTCATCACGCCGCCGCTCCAACTCGCAGGCAATTTTATGCAACCATTCCCCACGCGCCTTGGCAGTGAGCGCGCGCCAACCAAGGAAAGCCACTTGAGCATCGTGAATGGCTTGTGCAACGCGCGCCTGGTCCACGATGGACATTTTGGCGAAAATGTCGCCCGTGGCTGGATTCGTCACCACAGAGGTCTTCTCTGTGATCACAAACTCGCCATTGAGATAAACGGGATAAGTTTTCATTGCCTGCACAGGCTAGCTCTCCAACGTCACCGGATTCGTCAGTGTGCCAATTTTTTCGATTTCAATCGTTACGGAGTCGCCCGCCTTCAACCAGCGTGGTGGTTTTTGCCCCATTCCGACTCCATGCGGCGTTCCGGTGAGAATAACCGTCCCAGGCAGCAGAGTTGTGCTGCCACTGAGAAACTCGATTAGCGTTGGCACATCGAAAATCATGTCATCCGTGTTCCAATCCTGAACGGTGGTTCCGTTCAAAACCGTTTTGATGCTGAGAGAGTTTGGATTCGGTATCTCATCAGTGGTCACGAGACATGGTCCGAGCGGCGCGAATGTGTCGAAAAATTTTCCACGACTCCACTGACCGCCGCCGCGTTTGATCTGCCAGTCCCGTGCGCTGACGTCGTTCGCACAGGTGTATCCGAGGACATATTTCAATGCATCCTTCCGGTTTACATTCTTGCAGCGCTTGCCGATCACCACAGCCAGTTCGCATTCGTAATCAACCTCGTCACTTTTGAGGAAGGTCGGAATCTCAATTGCGTCGCCCGGATTTTGCAGCGTGTTAAGGCCTTTGGCGAACAGCACGGGAAATTCAGGAACTTTAGCCCCGCTCTCCTCCGCGTGCTTGCGGTAGTTAAGGCCGATCCCCAAAATGCCGGTGGGCTGAAGCGGAGCTAGCAACTTGCTCACGGTGGCAGGTTCACTTGTAACTTCTGGGATTCCAAAAATATCGCCGCGTAATTTGAAGGCTTTGCCGGTGACATCAAGAGTGCCGAATTCGATCTGTCCTGATTGATTTAGATAACGAATAATTTTCATTTGGTGTTATTTAAAAATACTTCTTCACGATCTACCTATATTTGTGGAATTCCCGGCAAATCGAGGGCCAACATTCCTTTTATTAGTGTGAATTTATTCATGCCGGAAGCGCGTGGGCGAAAAGCCGCAGCCAATTGCCAAAGAAGATACCGTCGATATCAGCGGCGCTATAACCACGCGCGGCGAAAATGGTTTCAAGTTTATGCAGGTCGGAAATGGTGTCGAGATCGCCGGGCGTTTGTTCCGTACCGAAGCCACCATCAAGGTCGCTGCCAATGGCGCAATGACGAGTTGTTCCCGCAAGTTGGCAAATGTGATCGATGTGATCGGCTGCATCTTCGATTTTCACGGATCGCGGATCTGTCTCGCCACGCTTCCAGTCAGGATAAAGCATCCACGCATCGAACGCCGTGCCGATGACGGCATCTCTTGAAACAATAATGCGTATTTGTTCATCGGTAAGCTGACGTTCCCCAGGCACCAGCGCGCGGCAGTTGTGATGACTCGCAATCATCGGGCCTTCGTAAACTCCCACGGCGTGAGAGAACGACTCGTCGCTAAGATGTGTGACATCGAGAATCATTCCCACCCGCTGAAATTCTTTGAGCAACTGCACCCCGGCATCGCTAAGCGGACCATTCGTGGAGGTGCCACAGGCATATTGACTCCGCCCATAGTGAACAGGACCGACTGCGCGCAGACCTTCATTCCACCACTCATTAACCTGTTCAGGACGCAGGATTGGATCGGCACCTTCCATCCCGAGAATGATTCCGAGCGGAGTGTTTGCTGGATTTTTCTGCCAGGCGTCCCAATGGGACGTCAGTTCGGAACGAGTTTTGATGATGCGCAAATGACCTTCGCTTTCAAGGAGCCGATAATAGGCGAGTTGACCCTGGGCATGAGCATAGGCGATCCGTTGCTCGGCATAGTCGAGATCAACGCGTTTCGACGGAACGCGTTTCAATTGGTCAGGACCACTGCGTGCGAGCAGTGTCGCAATGCACACTGGAACATTGGCGCAGCGCAGTTCGGGAAACGAAACAGTGTTGCGGGCGCGCGAAAGTTCGTCCGTCATGTCGGCCTCGGCCTGGCGAATCTCGGGAACGGTTTTAAGCAAATCGCGATTGAAAAACATCGCGCTCCAGGCGAGGTCGAGATGAGCATCAATGAGCGGTCTCATAATTTCGAAACAGAAGGAAGCGAAAGGTCGAATCTCGACAGCTCCAAACAACTGTTTTCTTTGTTAACTTCTGTGTTCACCGGGCAGTCCGAATTCATTTCCTGATGAGTTCGCGTAGCACGCAATCTGTCGCTTCGAGTGTCTTATCAATGTCCATATCGTTGTGGGCAAAGCTGATACTCCCCTGTTTGACGATAACCGGGAAATG
>JAQGPC010000285.1 GCA_028293285.1 Pedosphaera sp. | reverse complement strand
GCAGTGGGAGCAACTCCAACAGCGGGTGCGCACGTTCCTGGCCCGCTTCATCACCGGCTCCAAGTCCCTCCTTCACTACGTCGGACTACTGCCCCAATCATTACCGATTTAATAAATCAAAAACCATTAACGGCTTACCGTGCTGGGCAAAAAGGCCGTTGAAACGGCTCCAATCCATCCGCCGACACCATACACCGGGCTGAAGTTGCGGCGTTAATGGGAGAAATCGAATAATTTAAATGCTACTGCCCTAAAAACAGGGCTTGCAATTCGGGTGGATTCCCTTAATTTTTGCGAGCCGGTTAGGAAGCGAGCGTAGCTCAGTCTGGTAGAGCATCACCTTGCCAAGGTGAACGTCGAGGGTTCGAATCCCTTCGCTCGCTCCATTTTCTCTTTTCACCCTGTCCTGACCCTAGCTGATGGTCACACGGACGCTGCTCTCGATGATTCCCTCGGCGATGGCGTAGCGGGTGAGTCCTGCGATGTCATGGATGTTGAGCTTGCCCATGAGGTGTTGCCGATGTTTGTCCACCGTTTTGAAGCTCACACCCAGTTCTGCAGCGACTTGTTTGTTAGGCATGCCTTCGGCAATTAGTTGGAGCACCTCCACCTCGCGCGAACTCAGGCGGTTGTTTTTCTTCTTGAAGTGCACGCCTCCATTTGGCGACTTCTGATTGTGACCGTTGAGACGCCTGGAAATTGTCGGGCTGAAAATTGTGTTTCCTTTTTGGACTTCGCGAATTGCCGCGGCCAGATTTTCTGAGGAACTTTGTTTGAGCAAAAATCCCGCTGCGCCCAACGCGGCCACCTGCTCAACGTAAGCATCATCACTGAACGCGGAAAGAATGATCACCTTGGTGTCGGGAAAGTCTTTGCGAATTTGCCGGGTGGCTTCCAAGCCGTTGAGCAGCGGCATCGCGATGTCCATCACCACCACGTCGGGATGAAATTTTCGGGTGAGTTGCACGGCCTGGCGGCCAGTGGACGCTTCGCCGACTACTTCAATATCGAGTTCGTGTTTCAATAATGCCCGAATGCCCTCCCGGACAATTTGATGGTCTTCAACCAGCAATACAGTGATTCGTTTCATGGATATTCAAATTTGGTGTTACCGGTTGTCATCAGTTTTCCGCCGCTTGTGCGCGTCGTTAGCAAGCGGAAGGCGCGCCTGAACCGTTGTGCCTTTTCCGGGGGTGGACTCGATGGTGAAGTTGCCATTGACCATTTCCACGCGTTCTCTCATGCCGAGCAATCCCAGTCGTTTGGTCTTTTTGCCGTGCGACAAGCGTTCCTGGTGAAAGCCGTTGCCGTTATCTTTGATTGTCAGGCAAATGGCGCCATCCAATTTCTGAATGTTCACTTCTGCCTCGCTGGCTTGCGCATGGCGGGCCACATTGGTGAGCGCTTCCTGGGCGACGCGGTAGAGGACGGTTCGCTTGTCACCGTTCACTTGTTCAACCGCAGCAAAGGCCGACAAGCTGACACGGATTCCTGTCTGCTCCCTGAACCCTTTCATGAATGTATGAAGGGCGGGGATCAGCCCCAAGTCATCCAGTGCCGTCGGGCGCAGCTCCCGGGCAAACCGATGCACGACGTCCACTGACTGCTGCACCAACAGTTGCGTGCGGATTATGTTTTGCTCAAGACCCTGGGAGTTGAGGGCGGCCTCTTTTTTCAAGGCCGCCAGCCGGACATTGATGCCCGCCAAAGTCTGGGCAATGACATCATGCAGTTCGCGACTGATCGTCTTGCGCTCTTCCTCCTGCGCCGACAGGAGCTGGCGCGAAAGCAGCCGCATTTGTTCCTGCATCTGTCGCGACTGCTCCAACAAATGGCCATGATGTCGCTCGCTTCGCTTGAGGGATTTTTCGGCGGACTTGCGTTGGACAATTTCCTGTTTTAACTGCCTGGTGGAGGCGGCCAGATCCACAATGCGCTGGCGCAGCATGTGGTTCACCCGGTCCAGATGAACATTGGCCTCCAGTGCGGTGCGATGTGTCTTTTCAAGTGGTGTGATGGCATCGGCGAAAAAAGTGCCCGCCCGCCGAATCATGGTATTCCGGGTCTTGGGCGAGTAATTCGGCAAAACCAGGGTAATCAACGCCTGCTCGTGAATTTTGGCCAAATCCAGCGTCTCCAATCCGATGATGATGGCCCGGCGTCCCAGCCCCTGCGCCGGCTGCAAACTGGTCCGCGGTCCTTGCTCCAAGTGCTTTCGCAGCGCTGCCTGATATTGTTGTGATAATCCGTTCAGCTGACGTTTCATGATATGTGCCGAATTCACGCGCTGCAGAAATGCAGCGTCGTGGGTTGTCCCACAGCAGGGTGTTTGATTTCTTTGGCAGCGAGCCAACAACTAATGGATTATGGACTATTGCTTCATGCTGTCGAGGGGGGAAGTCCCCGACATCCGCAATCCGCCTATTTCTTGTATGCGGGGGTTGTAGTGGCGCGTTTTTACGAATTACTTAAATCCCGCGTCACAGTTCGCGCAGGTTGGTTCATTATTTGGGGGGAACGTCCCAATTTTTACCGTGGGGGATACACCTGCTGGTCAGGGAAAGTCCATCCAGTAGCCTAGCCCGGCAATGAAAAATCCAGAATCACAAAACAAAGGGAACACCCTGGCGTCACTGGCAACTTTGTATCCAGAGGCGTTCGCCATGGCTACCGCTTCCAACTCCCGTTCCGGTCTGGCGGTGCGGCGTTGGGAGATTAAGTCCACGACCAAGTTGTCCCTCATGGCAACGGATCATCCAGTGGCATAGTTCCGCTAATTGGTAAACGCAACTGCAACTTCAGAATTCAACCGACGACACAATTATGAAACACAGTAAACTGATCATCACTTTTCTTTCTGCCACCGCTTTTGTAGTGGGCTGTAATAAAGAGGGAACCACTTCCCAGCAACTTAACAAGGTCGAAGCAAAAACCGAACAAGCCGCGCAGGATATGAAGGACTATACCTATGCGCAAAAGGCTCAATTTGTCGAAAAAACACAGGGCCAACTGACCGAGCTCAATCACGATTTGGACCAACTCGCCGCCAAGATTGAGAAATCCAGCGATGCAGTCAAAGCCGAAGCCAAACCCAAGCTCCAGGCGTTGCGCGACCAAACGACTCAATTGAACAAGCAATTCGACGAAGTCAAGAACGCCAGCGAGTCCACTTGGGATAGCGTCAAAAGCGGTTTCAAGAAAGCCTACGAATCGTCGAAGGAAGGTTTCCAGCAAGCACGTCAATGGGCGAGCGACAAAATTGCGCCTTGAGGTAAAAGGAAATTTATGAGCAAAACCAAATGTTCAAAAATCGGATTTGTATCAGGCACTCTGCTCCTGGGAGCGTTGACAGGATGCATCGGCTACGTGGACGGACCCCAGCCTGGGAGAGTGTATGCACAGCCCCCGGTAGTGTACGCGGAACCCAGGGTAGTCATACAGGACGACTACGTCTATTACCCTGGTTACCAGGTCTATTACAGCAGCAACCGACGCCAATACACTTATCGGGAAGGCCGTTCGTGGGTATCACGCCCGACGCCGCCCCGCGTCTCGGTTGACGTGTTGTTTGCCTCGCCATCGGTAAGACTCGATTTCCATGACGCTCCGTCCGCTCATCACGCGACCGTTCTCCGACAGTACCCGAAACATTGGGCACCCCTAGGCTCCAGCCAGGGCAATCGGGGAGACCGCAATGAAGGTCATAACCAAAGGCGCGACTAAGCATGAACAATCCCATGAATAAAAGTAAAAGCTCAATCGGTATGATTGGATTCGTGTTGTGCGGTGCGCTCTTAGTGACGCAAACCGGATGCAACCTGCCTGGAATGCACGGCGGCCCTCCCGGGTTGCCACGTCCGCCAGGCTTGTCCGGGATAGAACTGCCGAATTCTTCCGGGGTGTCGTTGGTGATCATCTCGAGAGAAGATCTTGGCCGAAATGACTCTCCGCAACTTGCCCAAAACGAAAAGTCATACGCAACAACCACAGAAGAATCCCATGAATCAAACTAAACGCCTGGCCAGTAAAATCGGATTCGTGCTGTGCGGTGCGCTGCTGGGATACACAACCTACGGACAACCGTCAGTTTCGGTAGGAGTGAGTGTGCCGGTGCCAGCGGTGGCGGTGAGACTCCCCTCAGTGGAGATTCACGTCGAAAGCGACTTTTATGAACCGCTCACTCCGCACGGTGAATGGGTGGTGATTGGCTCCTACGGACGTTGCTGGAGACCCGGCAATGTTGCTCGCGATTGGCGGCCTTATTGCAATGGCAATTGGCAGCGAACCGATGCCGGATGGTATTGGGTCAGCGATGAGCCGTGGGCTTGGGCCACATATCATTATGGCCGCTGGGATTTCAATGATCGATATGGCTGGTATTGGGTGCCACAAACGCAATGGGCGCCGGCCTGGGTTTCCTGGCACGAGGGAGGCGGTTATGTCGGTTGGGCGCCATTGCAACCGTCGGTGAGTGTTTCGGTAAGTGGCTTCGTGGGATTTAATCAGTCACGCGTCTCGCCTCGAGCGTTTGTGTTTGTCGAGCAACGTCGGTTCCTGGAGCCCATCCGTCCCACGGTCGTAGTTGTCAATAATACGACCATCATTAATAAGACGGTCAACATCACGAACATCAAAGTCGTGAACAACACCATCATCAATGAAGGTCCGCCTACGGCGGTGATTGAAAAGGCAAGCGGACAAAAGGTTCAGGCGGTCCCGGTCCATGAACTCCGCCACAAGACGGAAGCAGCGGTCATCGGGAAAGCACCGGTTCGCAACGAAGCTGAACCCCGCGAAAAGAAAGCAGTTGCTGCACCTGCATCATCGCAGGTTGAGAAACCGGCCACGGTAACGCCCGCTCCGAAGAATAATGAAGTGCAGAGCGAGAACCACAAGCCGGTTCCCTCCGCTCCGGAATCCAAGACCGAGATCAAGCCTGATGGAAATCATCCTGCAGCAAACACGCAACCAGCCGAGCCGAAGCCGGATCAACATGTGGGAAGACAGGAAAAGTCCGTCAGACCATCGGGTAAGAAAGCGCAACGCCCAGTCAAACAAAATCCGGTCTCTAGTGAAAAAAACGGAGCGAATCCGGCGGACAAAGGCCAGGAGAAAAACCCAAAGAATAACGATTGAGATTGGTAATTGCCCTTTTGCAACAAACAACCACCAAACGAAATTATGAAAAACAATAAACCTTTCCAAATTGGAGGGAACCTATGTCGCTGATGTCCCTCGTAATAACACTGATCGTTGTGGGGGTGTTGCTTTGGCTGATTAATACTTACATACCCATGGACGGGAAGATCAAGAAGATCATCAACATCGTGGTGGTAGTCGCAGTTGTCCTGTGGGTTCTGTCCGCTTTCGGTGTCATCGGCCACACCGGAGACATCCGGGTTCCGCAAGTTCGATAAAAAGCGGTCGTCACCCAATCCAAGCAAACCAAAAAATATATGTCTATAGGAACCATTTTACTCATCGTGCTCATTCTAATGTTGATCGGCGCAGTACCCACCTGGCCCCACAGCAAGGGGTGGGGTTATTATCCGAGCGGTGGACTGGGCCTAGTAGTAGTCATTCTGCTTGTCCTGCTTTTACTGGGTAGAATTTAAACAGCCGGGTGAGCGATAAAATCGCGACTTCAAGAACTCCAAAAACTAATGAAAATCCAGATACGGTTAACCAAAAACGTCCAAGCCAAAACAAAAAAATCATGACTGCAACACAACCAAACAGAACCACAACCATGTTCTTTAAACTAAAAGCAACTGCACGAATCCTGACTGTGTCTTTGCTGGGTTTGACCATCCCGCATCAGTTCGCCACTGCAGCTGAATTGCCCGTGTCCTTGGGAAGTGCCGCCAACTTCAGCGTGCTGGCCGGCTCTACTGTCACCAGCAGCGGTGCCACCATCATCAAGGGTAACCTTGGACTCTGGCCAGGTACTGCAGTCACCGGCTTTCCGCCCGGAATGGTGACTGGAACCAAGCAGATTAATAATCTAACTGCCAAGGCAGCCCAGGGCGATCTTACAATCGCGTTCAACGATGCCGCCGGACGCTCCACTGCTCCTGTTCCCGTCGCCGGCAACATCGGTGGGCAAACTCTGCCACCGGGGCTTTATAAGTCCACCTCTTCATTGGAGATATCGTCCGGCGATCTCACTCTCGACGGACAGGGCGATCCCAATGCCGTGTTTATTTTCCAGATTGCCACTACCCTGGTCACCACCTCGGGTCGGCAGGTGATCCTTATCGGTGGCGCACAGGCGGCCAACGTGTTTTGGCAGGTTGGGACTTCCGCCACCATCGGAACCGCCTCAGGCATGAAGGGCAACATCCTGGCGGATCAGTCGATTAGCATCCAGACTGGCGCAACGCTGCAAGGCAGAGCGTTGGCACGAATTGGTGCGGTGACTCTCCAGGGCAATGCCATCAGTGTCCCCGTAACCGGTGGCAGCGGAGGCAGTGGCGGGCCACTTGTTACTTCCACCAACCTTTTTGTATCCGCCGTCTCGCCGATCACGCTGAATCCGCAGACCGGCTTGTTCGAGCAGACGGTTCGTATAATCAATAATAGCCAGAGCACCATCAATGCCGCCCGGCTGTTGGTCCAGGCGCTTCCTGCCGATGTGCGGGTTTATAATGCGAGCGGCAGCGTCAGTGGCACCCCCTTCCTGCAGTATAATCTCGCCCTCCCTCCGGGTGCGGCAGGTGATTTGCAGATCGAGTATTATCGCCTCAATCGCCGGAACATTCCCCAGCCGGCCTTTATAGTTCAGGAGACCACCCGGCTCTCCGTGACTGCAACCGGCCCGTTCATCAAGATCAATCGTAATGTGCAATTGCCAGGTGGACGCATCCTGATCGAATTTTCCGCCATCCGGGGACACCGCTACGCCGTGCAGTACAGCAGCGACCGGCAAAATTGGAAAACCGCCACTCCCATTATCACCGCCCCGTCCAACCGGGTGCAATGGTACGACGATGGCCCGCCTAAAACGGAAAGCAAACCGACTCCCGGAAGCCGTTTTTACCGCATCATGGTCCTGCCCTGATTCTCATCACCACCAACCAATCACAATACTTATGAATCGAATTATTCTTTCCACCACACTCGTCCTTGCTGCCGCCGCTCCTTTTGCCGCGCACGGTGAGGATTCACCGGAGAACCCCAATCGCCTGAGCTTCGGCCCACGCTTCGGCCTGAACTTTAAAGGTTCCTTTCAAAACAATGCGCCACTTAATCCGGGGCCAGCTACGGGCAATGCGAACCATACTTACACTGACGGTTACGTCAAAGTGGACAGCAGCGGAAATGCGGGCGGCCGCACCTGGAATTGGGGCTATCAAAACCCCTCGCAGGTCGTCGGCGATACCATGCAGTTCAACACTCCCAAATCCGGAAGTTTTGCCGGCGCAGCCGCCAGCGAGGTTACTGGCGGCCCGCAATACGGAGGCGAACTGATTTATCAGCGCGTCTTGGGCGATTTACCATTCCTGCCATCAGGACGCTGGGGTCTAGAAACTGCTTTTGGCTGCACGGACCTGAACTTGCGCGATGACCGCAATGCGAGCGGGCCGGTCTTGGTGACTACGGATGCCTATCAACTGAATGGCGTGTTGCCTCCCGGTGCCGGCTACCATGGCACCTTCCAAGGCCCCGGCACCTTGCTCGGTGACACTCCGACGCGCACCACCACGTCCCAGATGGCAGCCCTGTCGAACCATCAAAAGTTGAGTGGTCACATCTTTGGCATCCGCCTCGGGCCCTTTGCCGAATGGAATTTCACCCGCCAGTTGAGCCTCGCCGCCAGCGTGGGTCTGACTTTGGCTCCGGCCTGCGTCGATTACGACTTCTCGGAAACCACGCTGCTCGCCAGTGGCGGTAAATCATTGGCGAGCGGCCATTCGTCGAAAACTGATTTGCTCTACGGTCCTTACGTGAGTGCGATGCTTCGCTACGATTTCAGCGAGCGTTGGGGCGTTTATGTGGGCGCGCAATTCCAGAGTCTGACTGACTTAAGGCAATCCACTGGCGGTCACTCTGCCACCCTCGACCAGGGCGCCACGGTCTATGCCACGGTGGGAGCAAGTTGGAGATTCTAGCAGGTCAAAGATGCCAGCCTGCTGGATCACGAGATTTCGGCAAAGAAATCCTGCCGACGAAAGGCGGTGATTGCAAATGGCAAAGAAAAGCAGAGGCGGTCGAATGACTGCCGCTAAAAAACGGGCCGCCAAAGGGCCTGGTGGAAAAGGGATGGTTAAAAACCGTCCTGCAGGTCGGAAAATCATGGGTACTTGAACACATTCAAGCACTCCTTTCTCTCAAGCGCGCCTTGGGGCGCGCTTGAAGTGATGAAAGAATTTAGAAAATCAATTGGAAGACTCGGTAAACAAACAAAATAAAAACTAAAGAGAACTTAATGAAAAAAACATCTATAAACACTGGTAAGACTGTAAAAGTATTCGGACTCATCCTTTCTCTCGCTGCAATGCCATTGCTCTTGAGTCTGACCGGCTGCGTGACCGGCAGCCGCTACGAGCAAAGCACGGGCGAACGCATTGATGACCATGGCACGTCTTCCCACGTCAAGGCTGCATTGGCAGAAGACACGCAATATAAGTACGAAGGAGTAAGCGTGGAAACGTTCAAGGGCACGGTGCAGTTGACTGGTTTCGTCAATTCGAGAGACCAGAAGAATCGGGCCGCTGACCTCGCCAAAAAAGTCCCCGCCGTGAAGGAAGTGGTAAATAACATCACGGTCAAAGAGTCCTCGAATTAACCAGTGCGGGACCATGGTTGGCTGGTGTGGGTAACTCCAGCCAACCTCGGTCTCAATTAATTGAAAGAAAACATATGCTTTGGACAATCTGTGTAATCCTAATAATTCTGTGGCTGCTTGGGCTGGTTACCAGTACCACCATGGGCGGTTTGATTCATATCCTGCTGGTGATCGCCATCATCATGGTGCTCGTCAACCTCATTTCCGGTCGCAAACCAAGGTTGTGATCCGCGGAAATTAAAACGCGGTTCAATCTTTAAAAAAACAAGAACTCTTTAAAAAATTATGAACAAAATCGTTTCTCTGGCTCTGCTCGTTGGTGGCATCGTGCTCATTATCATTGGCATTAATGCCACAAACTCTTTCAGCTCCGATGTTTCCAGGTTCTTTACCGGATCGCCAACTGACAAAGCCGTGTGGATGCTCATCGCGGGCATTCTCGCTGCCGTCGTCGGCCTGGCCGGGACGTTGCGTGGCTCGAAAGCAGCTTAACCAGTTCGCGACGGGAACGGTGCGAAAGGCTGTTCGTGCATGGGCACCCGCACCAATCCCAGAACGAGCTTTTACAACCAAAAAAAAAGAAAAAATCGAACACTATGGATAAAGAAAAACAAGCAATCAGCAACGACCTAGGTACGCTCGCCGAAGATGCGCGCGCCTTGCTGGCCGCCACCGCAGACGTGGCCGGAGAAAAAGTCGGGGAAGCCCGCAAGCGGCTCGCCGCTGCACTGGAAAATGGCAAGGAAATCTATGGCCGGGTGCGAGAGAAGACGGTTGAAGGAGCTAGGGCCGCGGACCAGACTGTGCGTGAGCATCCTTATCAAGCCATGGGCATCGCCCTCGGTGTAGGTGCGCTCATCGGTTTTCTGGTCGCTCGTCAATGTTCGCGTAACGACTAACCCCCACTTGCTTATCATTATTTGTACGTAATGCGGGGGGAGATGCCCCACGGTTAATCCCTTCAATGGCACACCGGGTTTCTGAAGTTATGATGGATCGAATGCGGGCACGCTATCTTGCGGGGTCGGCCTGCGCAATCAAAAGAAAGACAAATTATGTTACGAAGCATCAAGCAATTGTATGGAGATAAACTCGGTGCGTCAGATGGCGAAATTGGCGAGGTGAAGGATTTTTATTTTGACGATCAAAACTGGGCGGTTCGTTATTTGGTCGCGGACACAGGTTCCTGGTTGCCGGGGCGCCAAGTGCTTATCTCGCCCCATTCACTCGGGCGCCTCGATCAGGCCGAAAAAGTCCTGCGCGTGAACCTGACCCGCAAACAGATTGAGAACAGCCCTTCGATTGAGTCACACAAGCCCGTGTTGCGACAATACGAAGCGGAGTATTACCGATATTACGGCTGGCCCTACTATTGGCAGGGTGGCGGATTATGGGGCGTGAGCGGCTTTCCAATTTCAGAACAACCGGCAAAACCTTTCCCAGGCGAAGCAGCCACTGCGAGCAGCCCGCAACCCGAAGGTGATGATGCGCACTTGCGAAGCGCGCAAGCCGTGAATGGTTACCACCTCCGGACGGGGGAAGGGACGATCGGCCACATCTGTGATTTTATGATGGATGCCCAGAGCTGGGCCATCGGCCAGTTGGTTATCAAAACCGGGCATCGTTTTTCAGGCAAAGAAGTGCTGATACCGATGAAACAGGTGGACCGGATTAGTTACGAGGAATCCACCGTATTTGTAGATTTGAACAGGGAAACTGTTGAGCAAAGTCCCGCGACCCCTCTGGTTCCGGACGGTGCGGTCCATTAATATGCGCCCCGAATGATAATTAAACTGTGAAAACAAATCACCGGAAATTCCCTTGAAAAATCCCGCCGAACCGGCAATCGCAGCCGCACCAAGTGCGGGTGCGCTGGCCAACGAACCAGTCGCCCCAGGGGTGGTCAAAACGACGCCGGTGCAAATCGTCTTGATCGTGCTGGGGACGATTGCGTTCCTTTATTTTGCCCGTCCGGTGGTCCTGCCAATATTAGTAGCTTGTGTGGCGGGGATGACGTTGAAACCGCTCATCCGATGGGCGTCTTACTGCCGCATTCCGCCCGCACTTTCAGCGGCGGTCGTGATTTCTCTTTTAATTGCTGGTGTCGTTATGGGCTTCGTTCAATTTGGCCGGCCCGCATTGATGTGGGTGAATGACGCGCCGCAACACATGACCGAATTGCGGCAGCGGATCCAGAAACTGTTGCCACCCGGGGCGCGGTTCAGCGAGGCTGCTGCTGCCGTTAGCAACCTCGGGGCAACGGAAGAGGAAAAAAAGGTGGAACAAAAGATCGCCCCAACTGTTCAGGTCAAAGACAACCATAGTTCCACTTCACTCATTAACTGGACGGGGCTCCTGCTGGCCGGAGTGGGTGAAACGCTGGTGTTGCTTTATCTATTGCTGGCCTCGGGTGACTTGTTCCTACAGAAATTGGTTCATGTGATGCCGACCTTGAGCGATAAAAAGCGCGCAGTCGAAATCAGCCACGAGATTCAACAAAATATTTCCAATTATCTGTTCTCGGTTTCGCTGATTAATGTGGGCTTGGGCGTGGTCATAAGTGGAGGTCTCTATTTCATGGGCATGCCCAATGCCGCAATGTGGGGAATGTTCGTGGCGTTATTAAATTTCGTTCCTTACTTTGGGCCGGTCGCAGGAGTATTGCTGTTGGCCGGTGTCGGCCTGCTCACTTTCGACACGCTGGGAAGAGGACTCCTGCCACCCGCGTGGTATCTGCTGATTCATCTCCTGGAAGCGAACCTGGTCACGCCAGTGTTACTCGGTCGCCGATTCACGCTCAATCCGGTAGTCATTTTCGTTTCATTGATTTTCTGGACGTGGCTCTGGGGTGTGCCGGGAGCTTTGTTGTCGGTGCCGATCCTGGTTTCAATCAAAGTCATTTGCGACCGCGTCCCGGCAATGTCTTCCGTCAGTGAACTTCTCGACCGATGAACCAGTAACATTTTAGCACTAATTCAAATGACCTCCTTTCTTGATAAAATATTTCGTGCGGGCAGGACAATCGCCACGGTACTGGCGCACTTGCGGGAAAAAACCGAGCTGATTTTTCTTTCCAAAAACGAAAGCACAAGACGCACAGCTGCACGATTTGAGGCGCTTAAAAGGAAAGAGCGGAGAACGAACGAAGCTGAGCGACTTGATCGTATTAGAAATCCGAGCAACTACCTAGGAAGGTAAGGCCATTATGCATGCCATCGGCAAATTGGGGGAAATGGGTTTGGCGCAGTGGGATGAGGCGCGGCATGCGGCGGCGGTGATTGGAACGGTGCTTTGTACCGGAGTTCGTCCGCGGTGTTGGGTGCGCGCGGCACGGACAGCGTTTGTACGCCAGGTTCTGGCCATCGGCGTTGAACCGATCGGGTTTGTTTGTGCCTTGGCGGTGTTCGTCGGCATTTCGGTAGTTGTGCAGCTCACCTTCTGGGCCGGTGAAGCGGGGCAATCACAACTGCTCGGGCCATTGTTGGTAGCAGTCGTGCCGCGTGAACTTGGGCCGGTGCTGATCAACCTTGTCGTGATCGTCCGTAGCGGCAGTGCGATGACGACCGAACTCGGAATTCTTAAAATCAACGGGGGAATCCGTGCACTAGAGGCAAGGGGAGACGATCCGTTTCTGCAGTTTGTCATGCCCCGGGTCCTGGGCATGGCCATGTCCACATTTTGCCTTACCATTGTTTTCATCCTCGTTGCCTTTGCGAGCGGTTTCCTATTCACGGCATGGGCCGGGAGGGGTAGTCGTGATTTGCTTTTGTTTGTGGACACCATCTCAAATGCAGTTCATCCCAAAGATGTATTCAACATCCTTGCCAAGAGCATTCTGCCCGGTCTCTTTGCCAGCGCATCCTGTTGCATTGGCGGGTTCGGGGTTAGCGGGGCGGTCACTGAAATTCCGCAGGCTACTCAGCGGGCGCTTACCCGCTCCGTAGCCGGATTATTTGTCATCTCCGCAGTGGTATCGCTGTTAACCTATCTGTGATCATGAACGAAGCGCCCAACATTCCTGAACGTTTACCGCGTGATGAACCAGGCCAACAATTAGAACAGCGATTCAAATTTCGGCGTGTCAACGAGATCACCGGCACGTTCGTGCTGGTCGTTATTGCCTTGCTGATCGTTGTTGTCGTATGGACAGGCCGCAGCCAGCGCTGGTTTAAAAGCAATGTCACTTTGCGGATCATTTTGCCTGCGACGGGTGCCGCTGGAATCCGACAGGGATCGGAGGTTTATTTTCTGGGAACACTCGTGGGCTCGGTTTCCGATGTCATTGTGGACACAACCGGCCGAATGGAAGCCCAGGCAAACATCCGCCGCGACTTCTTCCTGTTCGTGCGTGCAGATTCATCAGCGGTCGTTAAAAGGAAATTCGGGGTGGCGGGTGACTCCTTTTTTGAAATCACGCGTGGCAAGGGCCGGCCATTGCCGGAAGTAAATGCCGCCATTATCTGCAACGAGCAATTTCAAAATGCGCTGGAATCCGCGATTGAGGAAGTTCGCCACGAAGCCTTGCTTGTGTTGAAAAAGACAAGCATCGGTTTGGACACGTGGACTAAATTGGGCGCGGACTTGGGCGAAACCCGGCAGCACCTGAATCAACTTACTATTCGCCTGGAGAACATGAGCGCCGGCATCGAGCAGGGCAAAGGCACGGTTGGTAAATTACTTGCTGAAACCAGTCTGGCGGACGAGGCGCAGAAACTTTTCGTGCGGGCGAACCAGGCAATGAGCGATTTGCAAGGCGTGGTGACAAATCTGGATGCCGCCGTGAAAAATGTTCAGAACGGCACGGCGCGATTGCCGGAAATTACTGATGCTGTGGCGAACGAAGCCAGGGATTTGCCTGGGCTAGTCCAACAAACGCAAACCTCGATGCGCGAACTGGAACGATTGGTTGAAGCGTTGCAACGGCATTGGGTTGTGCGTAAATACGTGAACAAGACAAACCCACCACCCCTAATGACGTTGCCTCTGACCGAAGAGCCGGACAAGAGATCACTTAAGACTTTATGGCCATTGGGAAAAGCTACGAAGTGATGTTCAAGGTTAAAGGCCGAATGGAGCAACTATTAGTTTGCGACAAGTCGTGCGTGGTAGTATTTGACCGGCGCACACAGGTCAGTCAACGTTGGCTTCTATGAATTGGATTTTCTGGGCGTTATTGTCGGCTTTCTTTGCGGGCATTACGGCGGTGCTGGCCAAGATTGGGGTAAAGGGAGTGGATTCAAATCTGGCCACGGCCATCAGGACCACGGTGGTGCTGGTATTCAGTTGGAGTCTCGTGTGGATGATGGGGCCGGCTGTTCGCTTGGGGGAGATCTCCAAACGGACGTGGCTTTTTCTGACGCTTTCGGGTTTAGCGACGGGACTGTCGTGGATTTGCTATTTTCGAGCTTTGCAGATTGGGCAGGCATCGCGAGTCGCGCCGGTGGATAAATTGAGCGTGGTGTTTGCCATCGTGCTCGCGGCAATCGTGCTGCATGAACGGCTGGGCTGGCAACACTTCCTGGGCGGAGGGTTGATCGTGGCGGGCGCGATCATATTGGCTTGGGCGTAATCCTTCGCGGTGTTTGATTAATGGTTGTTTTATCGTAGTATGCCCATTACATGACCATTCAAGATTTTCAGGCCAAGGGCATCGACGGCAAGGAAGTGTCGTTATCCATTTACCAGGGAAAGGTATTGCTGATCGTTAACGTCGCCAGCCAATGCGGCTTTACTCCTCAATACACGGGACTGGAAGCGCTTTATGAAAAGTATAAGGACCAGGGATTTGTCGTGCTGGGTTTTCCTTGTAATCAGTTCGGAACCCAAGAGCCGGGAGATGAATCCGAAATCAAAACTTTTTGCGAGACGAGTTTTGGCGTGAAATTTCCGCTGTTCGCCAAGGTGGAAGTGAACGGGCCGAACACGCATCCGCTTTATGAATTTCTGAAAAAGGAGCAGCCGGGGATTTTGGGGACGACGAACGTGAAATGGAATTTCACCAAGTTCCTGGTGGACCGCAACGGCAAGCCGGTGAAACGATTTGCGCCCGCGGACAAGCCGGAAAAAATTGAAGCCGAGGTCAAACGCGCTTTAGCATCCGAGAGGTAAGCTCCTTATGCGTCGGTCTTGTAGATAACAGGTGCGAAAACTTGTAATTTCCAGGCTGCTCCTTGATAAAGACGGAAGCTGTTCGCTTCAATGAACCAGCTTTGATAAAAAATTTGTGAAAATGATTATGAGAGTTTCAATGGCTTTAGCACTGCTGGTTGGATTGGGTGGCATTATTGTCCCAACTTTTGCAGAAAGTAATCCTCCGTTCGATGGGCGGCCTTGGAATGTTTCGAGCGGTAATTTGTCGGTGGTTTACACGCAGTCATCTCCCATCGGGGCGTATCCGCGAACGAATTTTTTTGAAGCGCCGCCTTCCGTGGAATCGCAGGTGCGCCTGAAAAACCTGGGGTTGGTGGCGAATGAGGATTATGTCAGTTGGGGTGCGGTGGAGCGGGTGCCGGGGCAATGGGACTGGAAGCAGCATGATGCGATGGAGCAGACGCTGCATAAGGCCGGGCTAAAGTATGTGGTTTATGACTGGGTGCATTTTCCGCCGGTGTGGATCCGGGAACAGCCAGAGAAACGCACGCTGATGCGCTGCATGGAACACAACAAGGAAGCGAATTATTTGTCGGTTTTTGATCCACGAACCATCGAATGGTATGACCATTTTTATAAGAATTTGCACGAGCATTTCGGTAATCGGATTGACGATGTCTATGCGTGCATTCTGGGGCCGTATGGCGAGGGAAATTATCCGTTGTATGTGCCGGACTGGGTCAATATGGGCCATTGCCATGAGGGGTATTGGTGCGGGGACGAGTACGCGGTGAAGGCTTTCCAGATGGCGATGAAACGAAAGTATTCGCGGGTGGGGAAACTGAATAAGGCATGGGGCAGCGAATATAAATCATTCGAAGAAGTCCATCCGCCGAAGGAATTGGCGAAGGAAAAATTTATTCCATCACTGACACTATTTTCGACTCCGCAAGACAAGCGGCGCTGGCTGGATTTCATTACGTGGTATCACCAGGCAATCATTGATTTTACCGAGCAATCACTTAAGACGGTGTTGAAGTATTTTCCAGCCGAGAAGGTGCGGACCAAGCCGGGTGGAAGTTCGGGGGGAGTCAATCCAATCACTTACGGCACGTATTGTCCGGGCTACGCAAAGATGGCAAAAGGCTACGGTGTAGTTCTCCAACCAGCGGATTGTCAGGGGGCTGTTTTTGCCGATAAATGGATGGGCACGGCTTACCAATTTTACGGCGTAAAGGAATGCACGGAACCGTGCGGCGGACTGGATGATAAAAATTTTGCGCGAAGAATGTTTTCGGATGCTTCGAGCGGTGCGGCGCAGCTCTTTACTTATGAGTTTGAGAGTCACGCGAAGGACATTCAAAGATACGTCCATCTTTTCACAGGCAAATCGGGAGAGACGGAGGTGGCGGTTTATTGTCCCACCACGTTGAATCGTCTGGGAGATAATCTCGCGACAACTATTGGGGCGGCTGCGCCGTTGCGGGACTTGTGCGAATTCGACGTGCTGGATGAGTTGTTGATTAATGATGGCGCACTTACTACGAAACGTTACAAAGCGTTAATTGTGTTTCAGGCGGAAGTTGTGGATCAACCCATTCTCGACAAGCTGAGAAAGTTTCAGCACGCAGGCGGCAAGGTTATCTCGGTGGGCAATCTACAAGTGAAAAACGTGGAAGGACAACTGTGGAATGGCTCCGCCAAAATGACAAAGGTTGCGGCGCGGACAAAAAATGGCGAATGGCTGAAGGAATTATCCGCGCAACTCGCCGGATGCAAAGGAGTGGATGGAAAGCTGGATGGGCTGTGGACTTGCCGTCGCGGCACACAGGTCTTCGTTTTTAATTCAACCGATAAACCGGCGAAGATTGATAGCCAAGCAATGGAATTGGCTCCCTACAATATTTGGTTCAACCAGATCGTTGCGCCAAAAAATAACTGATTAGTTGCGCTCGGAAGTTAGTCGGTTATGGGATTACATTTTCATGTAGGCTTGGATAATTTGACATCGTCAAATTAAATATTATAATCCTTTGCAGTTAACCCAAGTTTCTTCACGCGCGTGAATTATGCACTGCCGTGTCTGTCTGAACTGGTTGTACCCCAAGAGTTACCTTCCACGCCAGAATTGCACCTGCAAAACAGTGTGTCTCTGGCCCAGCATAATTTAAAGGAATCCTACCATGACTAAAAAGAATTCGATTTCAAATCCGCAGGCAAAACAAATCAACAGCAAAAAGTGGGTGTGGGGAGTGTTGGTTATGGCGGCGGGCATTTTTTTCGTTTGGTTCTTTTCAAAGGGCGCCCACTTTGGGCAAGCCAATCCGGAAGGTGAAGGCGCAAAAGGCAATTCAAATCCGAGACTGGTGAAGCAGCCGGGTTCTTTACTGAGTAAAAAGTCCGATGGCGCGAAAGTGGTGGAAGGAGAGCAACCGCCGGGTTCCCGGTTTGATTTCACGTTTGACTCGGTCACCGTGGGCGGAAAGAAGCGCTCGTTGCTTTCCACCGGGCGGGACGCGAAATATGTGCCGGACTCAGATGCGCCTTCCGGCCGGGATTTGTGGATACAGGATGAAACCGGCCATGAGCGGTTGGTGGATTCCAGTGTTTACCGGGCCAAATTTTCACCGGATGGGAGCAAGATTGCTTACACTACTACGGAGGCCACGATGCGCATTGAAGATTTACAGGGCAACAAGGTGGCCGAAGTGCAGGGAGCGTATGAGCCGAATTGGAAGCCGGATGGGAGTTCAGTGATATTTTCGAAAGTGCCGCCGGGGTTGCCCAATAATTCTCCGGGAGCATTTCAACTGGCCACGGTTGATCCCGCCACTGGTAAGGTGGAAACATTGACCGATGGCAAGTTCGATGATGGTCGGCCAGTGTTTGATCCGTCCGGGAAATCGATTTTATTCGTCAGCGGTGGAAGGTCCGGCCTGGCTTCGTTCTGGATGATAAAAGCTCCCGGCGAACAACCGGTGCAAATCACCAACGTAGGAGAAACCGGGGTTAACGAAAAATTTGTTCCCACGCCATACAGTCCCAAAAACTTCTGGTCTACCGGCTCTCCCTGGTTTGTTTATGACGTGCAACGTGATGGTAACAAGCAAATCTGGGGATTGCATTTAGACGCTGACGGAACCCCAACAGAGGCAATTCAGCTTGCCGAGGGATTGTATCCACGGCCCGGGGCGGCCCCGAATACTTTTGCGTACGAAAATACGGATGGAAAAATTGTTGAGTCCAATTTGCCCCAATAACCGCAATGTCGTTTAACTCAAAAACCAAATCAGAGTAAACTATGAAACAGAACCCTAAAACAACTTCCCTGGCCCAATGGGTCAGCGGGGGAATATTGTGTGTCGGCTTGTTGGTGGCGGCACAATCCAGTCAGGCCCAACTCGGCTCAGGGCCCGTACAATTCCGGTTACCGCTCGCAGCAAATACAGCAGTGCATTATTATTACGATCATGGCGGGGTTACCGATTGGAAGTGTGGTGGCGAAACGTACTCCGGTCATCGCGGCACGGATTTCTCCGGCGGCCCACGCGGCAAGGCAATTTTCGCGGGGGCCAGCGGGACATTAGGTTATAAAATAGACGGCTTCGGTGATGGCTTTGCCGGCAGCACCGACGGCGGCGGTTTTGGAAACCATGTCCGGTTGGATCATTCGAGCGGGTTTGTCACCTATTATGGCCACATGACAATTGGTTCAGTCACGGGCAAGGGCGTTGGCTCCGGCATCGGTTGCGGTGAACAATTGGGTGGCGTTGGCACTTCGGGGAGTTCCACGGGGCTGCACCTCCATTTTGAACCGCGAATCAATGGCGCTTCAGATGATCCCTATGCCGGTTCCTGCGGCGGGCCACTCTGCTATTGGGTCAATCAAAATGGCGGCAATCCTGTGACAACGTGCCAAAACGCGGTCACCATCATTGTTGATAATGCGGATGCGGGGTTCAGCACCTCGGCCAATTGGATCACTGGCACCTCGGCGGCGGATAAATTCGGCGCGAACTATCGGTATCGTTCCGCTGCCTCGGTCAGCGATGCTGCAACGTTTACGGCGAGCCTGCCTTCCAGCGGAACCTACCGGGTTTACGTCTGGTATCCAGCGGGCGCGAACCGTTCCAGCTCGACTCCGTTCATCATCTCCACGTCGGCTGGTACCACGACTCAGAATGTGAACCAGCAGGTCACGGGCGGACAATGGGTTGACCAAGGTGCTTATGCAATGAACGCAGGCAACAATACCGTGAAAGTGTCCTGCTGGACTGCTGCCGCTGGCGTGGTGGTGGCGGATGCGGTTAAGTGGGTCAAGCAGTAGGAAGAATATTGTAGTAACTTTCAAAACCCGGACAATGGGGTTTTTGGGCCGAATTGTCCGGGTTCTTTATTGACCAGTTATTGAAAAACATTGACGAACGGCTGGGGCTTGGTAAGCTCTCTTTTATCAGCAAGAAGCTGGTCGTCGATTGAATCGACGACGAGAAAATAAGGGTTTTTTAGGTGATTTTAGTTTTTACGTTCGAGGAATAGATTCCCCGTAAATGTCCGGCTCACGCTCAAGCGTGAATTCCAGACGCTCCTCAGTGATCCTTCTGTAAGTGAATGCGCATTTGCCTGCTCCAAAAAAGCTCCCGCAGTGCCATTTCTTCGGCTATATTATGCTGGTAGTAAGATGATATTAAATGACAACCAAACTTTTCTCCGAACTGGGCCTTTCGCCTGAACTGCTAAAAGCAATCGATAAAATGGGCTTTGAGCAGGCGTCGCCCATCCAAGCCGAAGCGATTCCTGTCCTGATGCAAGGGCATGATATCGTGGGCCAATCGCAAACCGGCTCCGGCAAGACGGCGGCGTTTGCCGTGCCAGCGGTGGAAAAGGTGGATCCGCAATTGCGCGCGGTTCAGGCATTGATTCTCTGCCCGACGCGTGAGCTGGCAGTGCAGGTGTCGGAGGAAGTTCACAAGCTTTCGATGTTCAAGCGTGGTATCCATGCGCTGCCGATTTATGGCGGCCAGTCTTATGAGCGGCAGTTCGAGGGGTTGAGGCAGGGAGCGCAGATTGTCATCGGCACACCCGGTCGCGTGATGGACCATATGCGCCGGGGAACGTTGCGATTAGACAAAGTGAAGATGGTCATCCTCGATGAAGCTGATGTGATGCTGGACATGGGTTTCCGTGATGACATCGAGACGATTCTTCAAGGCGTGCCGAAGGAACGGCAGACGGTTTTCTTTTCCGCGACGATGCCGAAGCCGATCCAGGAGTTGATCAAGAAATATGCGCGTGACCCGCAGAATGTTCGCATTGAACAAAAAGAACTCACGGTGCCGACCGTTGAACAGATTTATTATGAAGTGGATCGCCGCTATAAAATTGAGTTGCTGACACGGCTCATTGATATCCATGACCTCAAGCTGGGGATCGTTTTCTGCAATACCAAGCGGATGGTGGATGAGTTGGTGGATCACCTGAATGCACAGGGTTATTCCGCCGACCGATTGCATGGCGATATGAGCCAGGCGATGCGTGACCGGGTAATGAACAAGTTTCGTAAGTCGGGCTTGGAATTCCTCGTAGCTACTGATGTGGCCGCGCGCGGCATTGATGTGGATGATGTGCAGGTGGTGTTCAATTATGACCTGCCTTATGACGTGGAGGACTATTTGCATCGCATCGGGCGCACGGGGCGGGCCGGGCGGAGTGGCCGGGCAATCTCGTTCGTTGCCGGTCGGGAGATGTTCCAGATTTATCATATCGAGCGTTACACCAAGGTGAAGATCCAGCGGGGCAAAGCGCCGACGGCGGGTGAGGTGGAGGAAGCGCGCAATAACGTATTTTTGGCCAAGCTGCGTGCGACATTGCAAGGTGGCGAATTCAAACGACAGGACCATTTGATCGAGCGATTGCTGGAGGAAGGTTTCAGCAGCACGGATATTTCATCGGCATTGCTGCATCAATTGCAGAGCAGCACCGCAGTGCCCGCCAAAGCGACGCGCGAAGAAGATATGCCACGCCAGGAACGCGGAGGATCTTTCCGTGATGGGCGGCGTGATCGTGACGACCGGCGGCCAGATCGTTCGCCGCGCCGTGACGACCGCGGGCCACGCCGGGAATTTTCTGACGAACGACCGACACGCAAGCCGTGGCGTTCGGACGATCAAGCTACGCGTCCCGCGCCAGTGCGAAGGGAAGCGCCCATGGGGGATAGTGGAGTTCGCCCGGCCAAGGCGGTGACGGCTCCGGTTGCTTCAACGGCAGCAGCAAAGCCAGCCACGCCGAGTGTTCCGGCGAAACCGGTGACACCGACCGCGCCCGCAACGGCTGTGCCAGAAAAAGCGAAATTGCCGCCCGGCTTTCCGGAACGGCGCGAGATGACGGAACCGCAGCCCTTTCGATCACCGAAGGTCAGTCGGCGTACGCCGGACGAGCAGACGCGCATCTACATGAATATCGGCGAGGAGATGGGAGTAGCGGCGGGTGATGTGGTCGGGGCCATTCTTGGTGAAACGGGATTACCGGCGAAGGTGGTGGGCACGGTGGATATTCGCGAGCGGCATCTGTTCGTGGATGTCGCAGCGGAACATGCCAACGGAATTATTGCCAAGCTGAATCGCACGCGTATCAAGAATCACAAGCTCAAAGTGAAGCTGGCTTAGTTTCAGTGCGCTGACAGGTCGGGTTAGAATAATTTTCAACGGCCTGTCGGCGCGGTTCAATTCGGTTGACATCCCGGTCAGACCAGCGATAAAGGCCGCGTTTATGAAACGACGATTGCGTGATTTGCTGGTGACGATTTTGGGATGCTGCTTGTGCCTTCAAATTTTTATTCCACAGGCGAGCGGTGGGACTTCTGAAAAATTTAATTTCGCTGACATCAGCAAGCCAGACTTTTTTCCGATTCTGCCGTGGGATGCTTATCATAACGGAAAGAAGCCATTCATCGACCGGGGGGCGAAGGGGCTGGAGGGAATTGCGGAATGTAATTTCAATATGGCGGGGTTTGTCCTGCCACAAGACCTTAAGGTATGCGAGAAGCTGGGCTTGGGAGCCATCATGTTCCCTTCCGAGGAAGCGTTAGCCTCGCCGGATTATACCCGCCAATGGAGAAAGCTTTCCGATGAGGAGATTGATAACCGCATAAAACAGATGGTGAAGGTGGCGGGTTCGAGTCCAGCAATCGTGGGTTACTTCATCATGGACGAGCCGGGCGTGAAAGATTTTCCAGCATTGGGCAAGGCGGTGGCCGCGGTGAAAAAGTATGCACCGGGCAAGCTCGCCTATATCAACCTGCTGCCGGATTACGCGACCATTGGCGCGACGGACAAATCGCAACTGGGCACTTCGAATTACACCGAATACCTTGAGCTATTCGTCAGCGAGGTGAAGCCGCAGTTGCTGAGTTACGATAATTACCGTTTGCTGATTTCCAACGAGTTTAAGAATCGGGAGAAAGCTGCGAGTTATTTTAACAATTTGTTGGAAGTGCGGCGGGTTGCGCAGGAGCATCAGCTTCCGTGCCTGAATATCGTATCTGCGAACGAGATCCGGCCGTTCACGCCGATTCCATCACCCGCGAACCTTGCATTGCAGGCTTATACGACGCTGGCGGCGGGTTATCGCGGGGTGACGTGGTTCACCTATTTTCAGAAAGGCTATAGATATGCGCCCATCGATTCAGCAGAAAAGAAGACACTGACTTGGGTTTATCTCAAGGAGGTAAACAGGCAAGTCGCCACGCTTGCCCCGGTGATGAGCCTGTTGACTTCAACGGGAGTGTTTTTCAGTGCGCCAGCTCCAACGGATGGATTGCCATCGCTGCCGGGCAATCTCGTTGAATCAGTGACGAGTTCAACGCCGCTGATGGTCGGTGAATTCAAGCATCGGGACGGACAGAATTACATTATGGTGGTGAATCTGAGTCTGGAGAGTTCCGCGAAGTTCGCGCTTAAGATCAAAATTCCAGTGGAGACCATTAGTGTTATATCCGCAATGGATCGTTCTCTCTCTCCATTCGATCAGACGGTCGGTTTATGGCTTACGGCGGGGCAAGGAGTTTTGCTCAAACTGGGGAAATAGCCGCATAAGGTCTAAAGGGCTGGTTTGGTGTAGCATATTGTGGGCCGGTCACTTGAGGCTTTTAAGCGGGGGAATAAAAGTTTCAGATGCGCTTACACCTCGGGTGTGCCTTATTATGATATGAATGTGAGCGCAAGCGTGGTCCGTTCTCGGCGGCGGGACCTGGTAAAGCAGTTTTCAGTTTTTACGGCGAACCGGATGGGGCGGTTGCATGACCTTATTTCGTTGCTCAGTTCGCATCAGGTGCATGCCCTGGCGTTGACCATATTGGATACGACCGATAGTTCGATTATCCGGTTGGTGACGGATGATCCAGAGCAGACTCGCGAGCTTTTGCATGCGAATGAGTTTGCTTTCACTGAAAGTGAGTTGCTGGTGGTGGAGCTCGATTCAGCCACGGAGTTGAACAGCCTCATGTCGGCGTTGCTCGAAGCGGAAATCAATATCAATTATCTCTACTCATTCATTCCGCATCCGCAGGGAAAGTCCATTCTGGCAATGAGCATGGAAGATGGTGAAGTGGCGGAAAAAGTCCTTCAACGCCATCAATTTCGAGTGCTGCGACAGTCCGATATTTCCCGATAATCAAACTCCCGCACTGAAAAGCAAAAGTGGGACTTTGTTGCCAAAGTCCCACCTGTTGAAATGTTCAGTTTGCTACTGATTAATAGCGACCACGGCCACCGCCGCCACTGCCGCCGCGACCACCACCACCGCCGTAACCACCACCACCGCCGCCGCCGCCACTGCGCTCTTCACGAGGACGAGCTTCGTTGACGGTAAGAGCGCGGCCTTGCCATTCCTTGCCATTCAAGGTGGAGATAGCGGCATCAGCGCCTTCCTTGGTTTCCATGGTGACGAAACCGAAACCGCGAGCGCGGCCGGTCATTTTGTCCATGATCAAGTTGACTTCAGTGACGGGACCGTGTTGGGCAAACAAATCCTGGATGTCGTTTTCGCTGGCATCGAAGGAAAGGTTTCCGACGTATAACTTTGTACTCATAATGATTTAAATGTTTAGACCTACCGCTCTTTCCCAGACTGTTCCCGACTATCGGGTTTCAAATCATCACTGAACACAAATTCAACTGAGGATCTTCCATGCCGTGAAATCGACTAGTTGCCTAAAAGCTCATCCACCCTAACCCTTATCTTTAAGAATGCAACTTATGTTTTTACAAATCGAACCGGCCAAAATCCAGAAAAATTGGCAAGTAGGTTGTGGTTAAGCAGGTTGCGAGAGCGAGGAAGTGGCTATTTACCGTGCCTTTCGGCGTGCTTTGGGCTAAAGTTCGAGCGTGAATTGCTTCGGATTGTTAGTGCCGTGCTGGTCCTGGCGGCAGTTTTGCCATGCGCCGATGCGGGCGGTGGCGTCGGTCAGCGCAGGTTCACGATTATTTGTGCGATTGCGGGTGTCGAAATTGTAAAACTGCATTAGCGACGGGCCAGCTTCATGAAGGCTTTTACCTTGGCGGAGTCCACAGGGTTATTCCAATCGCCAGCCTTCTTGAAAGAGGAGCCGACGATGAAGCCATCGGCGACGGGAAGAAAGCCGGCGATGTTCGCGGCGTTCATGCCGGAGCCGAGGATGATGGGAAGGCGCGAATGGGACTTGGCTTCCTCCACATCTGCGGGCACGGGGGGACGACCGGTGACTGGCCCGGTGACAATCAAAGCATCGGCGCGCATGAACTCGGCGGCATGGGCGGTTTCGCCGAGGGAGATGTCAGACGTGATGGCGTGGGAGGAATGTTTCTTTTTGATGTCGGCCCAGACCTGGACGCGTTCCGCGCCGATCTGTTTGCGGTAGCGCAGCAACTCGGCCGCGCAGGAATTGATGAAGCCCTCATCCGCCACATGCGCGAAGACGAAGCCTTCCACGCGCACCCAATCCAGATTTGCCGCGTGGGCCACGGCGATGGCTTCACGATTGGCGGCGGCAAGAATCTGGATGCCGGTGACGCCGCGGAATTCCGCTTTCACTGCCTGACCGACGATGGTCATGCTTGAAACGATTTCGGGGCCGACACTGCCGCGCAGATACGGAACATCGTGCATGTTCTCGATGGCAATGCCGTCCAATCCGGCATCGCGATAAATTTTGGCTTCGCGCACGGCGGTGGCGACGATTTTATCGAGTGAGAGATGATTGCCGGGCGTTCCGGGTAAGGCTCCGACGTGGATCATGCCGATGATCGGTTTGGCGGAGGCGAACAAGGGCGATTTCATGGACAGGATTTTACCGGGGTAGAGCAATTTAGAAAGAGCAAACGCCGCCACGTGAAACAACTGCTATCAAAGCCGAGAGCG